>DATDXF010000022.1:0-4166 GCA_036517215.1 Minisyncoccota bacterium
CGTGAAACCTTTTTAGTCAATTTGATGTCTTTTATAAAAATATCCTTATTTCACAACGTATTTTAGACAAAATAGCTCGCAAAACACTATCTTAAAAAATGTCCTTTATAAACATTACTAACATAGTTATCCACATTTTTAAATAAAATCCTTATATTTAATAAGCAACGAGGTGGTGTTATAAAGGACATATGTTGGTGCGGCCAGGGAGAATCGAACTCCCGCCAACTGATTGGCAACCAGTTGTTCTGCCACTAAACCATGACCGCAATTTTTTTATTCTTCTTTTTTAAAAAAGCTTATCTATTATATTATTTTTAAACAATTAATGCAATTGTAGAATCAGTTTGTAAAATAAAGGTTATTTGCCATTTATATTTAAATAGTGTAAAGTATATACATTATTAAGTAATTTTTGCGCCCGTGGTGAAATGGATATCACAACGGTCTTCGGAACCGTCGTTGCGAGTTCGAGTCTTGCCGGGCGCACAAAAGTTCAATGGAAAACATCAACAGTTTAATAAAAAAAATACCCAAAGAAGTTTCACATGTAACAGACACACTTGAAAAAGCGGGTTTTGAGGCATATCTGGTCGGCGGATGCGTCCGCGACCTTGTAATGGGAACAGAACCTAAGGACTGGGATGTCGCAACCAATGCCAAACCGGAGGAAATTATCTCCCTGTTTAAAAAGACAGTATATGAGAATGCCTTTGGAACAGTCGCTGTTATTCAGGAAGATGTTTCACAAGAAACATTAAGAGTCGTTGAGGTTACCCCCTATAGAATTGAGGCAAAATATAGCGATTTTAGACATCCGGATGAGGTAAAGTTCAGCGACAAGCTGGAAGACGACCTTAAAAGACGTGATTTCACTATTAATGCCCTCGCATTGAACTCTTCCGCCAAAGGCGGATCCACCTCGGGCGGAAAAGGACAGATAGTTGACCTTTTCGGGGGCATAAAGGACATCCAAGATAAAACGTTAAAAGCAGTAGGCAATCCGAATGACCGGTTTACCGAGGATGCGCTCCGCATGCTGCGAGCTGTCCGTTTCGCTTGCCAACTCGGCTTTTCTGTGTCGTATGAAACAACCGAAAGTATTTTAAAAAATGCCGACTTGCTCCAAAAAATATCCTTTGAGCGGATTCGGGACGAGTTTGTAAAAATAATCATGTCGGACAATCCAGCCAGCGGAATTGTTATGTTGCAGAAGCTCGGCTTGCTGAAAAATACCATTCCGGAGCTTCTGGAAGGGGTGGGTTGCGAACAACTGGGGGAGCATATCTATGACGTTTGGGAGCATTTACTCCATGCCGTCCAGCATGCGGCGGACAAGAAATGGCCTTTAGAAATAAGGTTATCGGCGCTTTTTCACGATATCGGGAAGCCGAGAAGTAGAAGAAATGCTAATTCTTCGTCGGATATGCAAAATCTCGCCGCTTTACCCGCAAGCGGGCTCCGACACGGACTCGATTTTGCACATCCGGCTCCGAAAATAAATTCAAAAAAGAAATACACATTCTACGGCCACGAGGTTATCGGCGCGCGGATGGCGAAAAAAATAATGGAACGGCTCCGGTTCTCGAAAAAGGAGACCGAACTGGTGGAAAAGCTTGTCCGTAACCATATGTTCTTCTCCGACACGGAGTTAATTACGCTCTCGGCCGTGCGGAGGATCATCACTAAAGTCAGTGTGGAGAATATCTGGCTCTTAATGAATGTCCGTGAATGTGATCGGGTGGGAATGAAGAAAAAAGAAGTGCCCTACCGCCTGCGCAAGTATTTCGCGATGATTGAAGAGGCCTTGCGGGACCCGATTTCCGTCGGCCAACTGAAAATTGACGGAGAATTTATGATAAAAGAACTCGACATCAAGCCGGGACCGAGGATGGGATGGATTTTGCACGCGCTTTTGGAAGAAATCCTGGACGCTCCGGAGAAAAATACAGTAGAGCATCTCTCGGAACTGACGAAATCGCTCAATGTGCTGGGCGATGCGGAGCTCCGGACCCTGGGCGAGCGCGGAAAAGAGAAAAAAGAAAGTTTAGAAGAGCAAGAGATTGAGAAGTTGCATACTAAACACGGAGTAAGAAAAAATAGTACATGATTAAACAATGTATTCAGTTTTTAAGATAAATTTTAAGAAAGGATTTACTCTCATAGAACTCTTGGTTGTTGTGGCAATCATTGGAGTGTTGGCTAGTGTGGTTTTGGCTTCTCTTAATTCCGCGCGAGCCAAAGCGCGCGACGCGCGACGCCTTGGCGATATCCGGTCTATAAAAAATGCTTTAGAATTGTATTATAATGACCACGGCTATTATCCTGCCAGAAGTTACGATACGGTCTATTGGATTAGTGACAATAATTATGCCGGTACAACCGGATACCCGCCTTGCGGGACAGGAGGAGACGGGGGTCTTATTCCTTATCTCTCCTCAACTTGTAGCCTTGTGGGTCCTCAAGGAGATATTTATTTCTATACAGGGTATCCCGACGGTACGCCGAAGCTTGGAGTGTATTTTGAAACGGCTGCTTATCAGACCACGCCGTATGCATGGGGCTCCGTGCCTACTCCCGCGGTCGGTTACTATGAAGTTTTGTATCCGTAACGGAACGAAACTCGGTCAGGAATCTTTTGGTAACTAAGAAACTTCCTGCTGGTAGCAGTTCTCGCAGTAAACTACCTCTGGCCTCTCGGGGGAGTAGCTGGTTTCAAACTCATTTGGGCATTTTTTTGCGCCGTGGATATGATTTTTCAGTTCGCACATGCAGGCGCGGGGCCAGAGTTTGCGCGGATTGCGCTTTTTCATCCGGTCCTGGTGCCGGCACTCAAAATCCTTGTGTGGCAGGGGCAGATTCATCCTTTTATAAAAATCAAATTTCGCCCGGGTAATCCGGAAATTCTTTTTACAATCCTTGCAGACCAGAACTTGGTTCAAAATGTCTTCTGAAATTTCGCCTATGGTCTCCGGCATATCCTTTTCCGCGATTGTTTCTTTGCCATAGGTGCCGCTTACCTTTGTCTGCCAGTTGAATCCTTTTGCTTTTGCCTCCTTTTCGGTTAAGGGGTAGTACTCTTGCGCCAGGGTGTCATTATAGGGGAAAGGAGAAAGTTGGGGTGGCATAAATTCTCCGTAAATCCCTTCCTTTTTCATACTTTCCACGATTTGCTCTTTGAGCGCCTTGTATTCTTCGGGAGTATATTGCTTGTTCAAAATGCAATATTTTTTCTTATTTAGCCCGATGCATCCGAAGCAATCCGCCGAGTTGCAGCAATTGTCGGAGTAAGCGACGTTGTTGCAGTAAAAAACGAAGGCGGTGGCGATGCAGTTGGTATCCTGAAGCGCCCCCATCACGTTATAGCAGCGTTCGCCTTTGAAATAGTGGTTGTTCACATCCTGGCAGTCAATCGGGTCTTCGGCATCGGCGATATATGAGCAGTTTTTGCCGTTTGAGACATCAAAAATTCTCACTCCGTCATGGCAGTTATACATATAGTCGCCGGTGGCATTGACGCACTTGGTGGCAAAAGCGTATTTCACCAGCGCTTTCTCCCGCAATTTTTTATATTTTACCTTCGCTTCCTCTATGCTTTCATAACTTCTAAAAATTTCCGCTTTTTTCTTTTCAAATTCTTCTTTGGTGCACGGCTGGTTCTCTATGGCACAGCTCAAATTGCGCCCGTTAACGCAAAAAATGCAATTTTGGCAATTACGCATATCAAAAGAGAACAGGACGTCCACGCATTCCTGCAGCCGCTCGCCGTAAAGGCACTTGAAGGACTTTCTGGTATCCAGGCATTCATAGCAAAGTTCCGAATCGTAAAGAAAGTCGCAATCCATGGAGTTCTTGCAGTGCTGGACCAACCGACCATAGAGACAGTCCTCGTTGTTTGCGGCGGCGAAAATCAAGTAGCAATTTTTATTTTCCGAAGAATTGTTTTCATACTCGGAATTTATGCTGTTGATTGAAAGCAGCCGGACCCTCGGCACTTTATTCCTGAGTTCTCTCAACTGCTCCAGAAAAGATTTTTGCGGATTATATTCCAAGGCATAAGATAGAGGGTCCCAATCGTCACCCCACCAGCATTGGTGGCAGTAAACAGGGAAAGGGGCGCCTTCGGTGTACAAAGAAATTCCGTCTTTCTTACACAGGTCGCAGGC
>DATDXF010000023.1:0-20433 GCA_036517215.1 Minisyncoccota bacterium
AGCCCCAAAAAGGGAAGGCTGCGTGACCGGGGACACGATGCAGATGGTGAATGGCGAAGTGCGCCATACCATCCGTGGGTACGACTTTCACATCTATCCGAAAGGAGGATGTGTCATGTCGTATCCACCGAACAACGTGGAGCCCTACCCCAACTGCCCCGGCAAAGACGTCGGGGGTCCAGGAGCAAAAACCTCTCACAGCCCCGGAGACTGGCGGTGGACCGTCATCACGACGGAAAACGCGCCAAAAGGCTTTGAGGTGGGAGACACGGCGACGGGTGTCGCCGTGTGCGAGTGAATCTATAACGGCCGCGCACCTAAGGAGGTGATGTCATCGCTTGGCCAGCACGAAAAAGGCGACCCCACAAGGTCGCCTTTCCTCATTTCTACTCAATTTTTTTACCTGAACGTATCCGAGTCTACTGTTCCCTGCTCGGGATTTATGCCCGTAATGTTGAAAGTTTTCAGTATTATATTCATAATAGCGAACACTCCCATCATTATAGCAATGCCGATAACCCCCCATATCATATGCTGTTTGCCCGTAGTTTTTTTCTCTTCATTTTCTTGGTTCATGATGAACTCGAGAACGCCATAAAGAAAATAAAGTATAGCCAGCGCGAAAAGAAACGTAATCAGCGGGTTTATGATGAGGGTAACGAGGTTCCCCACAAAGGTGTTAAAACTCTCCCCCGCCGCGGCATAAGCTATGTTTGCAGAGAACAATTCCATACTTAGTTGATGATGACGGAAGGAAGAGGAACAGCGCCTGAGTTGTCGTTAAGACCGAATGTCCTTATGAGGATGTTAACAAGGCCCCACATGGCGACAATAGCTACCAAGCCGATAATACCGAAGATAATTCGGTTCCTGCCGGCCTTCTTTGCTTCTTCTTCCTTGGAAATAACGTAAGTGATAACCCCCCAAACAAAGTAAACTATTCCGAGTACAACAAGTACCGGGATAACCGCGTTTAAAAGATCCCCAACCTTACAAAGGATGCTCCCAAGCGTTCCATTGTTCGAATTGACGCTACAAAAACCGGTACCGATAGCGGCAGAAGCGACAGCCGGAGCTAAAACCATAACCAACCCTGACAATACAGCTAAATTCTTTTTCATGACTAATTTTAAATGAGTGGAACGATTTTAAAATGTCACCCTGTTAAATAAAATCCTTCAGATTTTAATTTTTTCAAAAAAATTATTTAACAGGGTTCTTAAAATACATTCGCTTTGCTCATTATTTTAATGAATAATAAACCCGACCTAATAATAATGTCTTATAATTGTACCATATGCATAATCAAAGTAAAACAGTCAACAGGCTAATTCCCGGGCGGGCTCGCTTTTGGAAGAACGGACGTACCTGACCTGTCAAAAGTACCTCTGACTATGGCTACCAGCCCCCAAACGGACATCATGACTGCAAGAGCGATAATGCCCCATATCATGAATTGCTTGCCTTCTTGTCGCTTGGCTTCTTCATCTCCGTTGATGATAAAGAACTTGACCGCCCCCCAGATAAACATAAGTATGGCGACAGCAAAAATCAAAGGAATGATGGAATTTTGGATTATACAGATGGCGTAACCCATAAGACCCTGGAAACTCGTCCCCACCGCGCAAACACCGCCCATGGAAGCTGTAGTGGTAGTGGTAACCAAAGAGGGAGCATTGAGCGTTTGCCCTTCAAGGCCGAAAGTCTTGGCAATTAAATTGACAAGTCCCGCAAGGCTCAAAATAATGGCGAGTCCTATCAAGCCGTATATTATCCTGTCTTTCCCTTTTTTCTTGGCCTCTTCTCCACCGGCAATAACGTACACTACGACTCCCCACACGAAAAAAACTACTCCAAGCAGCACAATGAGCGGGATAAGGGAATTAAGAAGTTCTTTAAATTTGCAGATTAGATTGCCGATACCGGTGACAGAGGCGCACACATTGGCTCCCGTAACAGGGTCTCCGTTTGCGGCCAAAACTAAAGAGGGCACGAGAACTATTAATAAAAGAAGGATGGAAACAAATTTTTTAAATTTTTTCATGGTTCGGTTTTACTCACCATGACCCTGAGTTTTTATCGAAGGGTCATAATAATTTTTAATTTATAATGCGTTCACTGTTGTAGATATAAGCTTGGCAATAGCCCATGACCCGAGCAGTATCGCCGCACCGATTAATGTGTACATAAGGGTTTTCTTCGCACTGGTTAATTTCTCCGTATTCCCCCTGGCAAAAACGAAAAGAAAGCCGGAGTAAACTATGGCCAAAGCTACGATGGGTATACCGAGGGTAAGCATGCCCACCAGTACATTATGTATTAACTCGGAAATTGAGGTTGTATTTTGAAGTGGATTGCAGATAGTCCCGCCCGCTGGGTTACATGTTACAGCATGTTCATCGGCCCAAGAAATTAGTGGGATAAAGAATGCATAAGAAATCAGAACAAATTTACTCCAATTTTTCTTGATAAAATTCATGATATGTATTATACCCCAATAACAAGCCCAATCCAAGTACCGTTAAAGCCCATAATTGTTAATATCGTACTTATGATGAGCCAGCAAGCTACCGCCAGGATAAACCCAATAATGGCATTAGTGAAAATGTTCTTTGCTTTTGTCTTCGCGTGGGCAGACTCTCCCCCAGCCGTTATCATCAAAAATCCGGCGTAAGCGAACATTATAGCGGCAATAGGTAGTGCCAGGTCAACCAAGATAAATGTTATAACCTTATTGACTAGAGCCATAAGAGCCGTAAAATCACACTTACTGGTATCAGAAATTATTCCGGTCACAGGATCAGGTGTATTCGTACAAGGAACCAGCCCATCAGCCAAAGACAAGGCTGGCATAAGTAAAACGAAAAATAGTGTGGTAAGGATTAAAAATTTTGTTATTTTTTTCATAAATTTATCTAAATAATAAAAGGTCCAGCTTGGAACTTGCGTCTTTCATGGCTTGTTCGGTCGTCATCGCATTTGAAAGAGTCCCGTTTACCATGGCGCTCCAGATGTTATCTGTATCTTTGGGTAATGGGTCGAGCCAACTCCTCGCGTATAAGGCCGAGCTGTAAAAAATCGGTGAAAAGGCATCGGGCTCCTTGACTGCCAGCAGCTCTCTACGGGCGGGGGCGACTCCGAGCGCGCTCGCAAATTTGGAAGCAAAATCCGACGTTGATAGCAGATTCGCGGCGGTAAAAGCCGCATTGAAATTCTTTGAAGATGCCGAAATAGCTACCCCCGTTACCCTGGCTCCGGTAGACCTGAAGTTTGAGCCTTTTATCTGCGGAACCGGAGCGACAAAAAAGTTTTGGTTAGGATTTCTCTTTACCATAGACGAGAGCTCGCTAGCGTAACCAAAATAAAATACTAAATCTTCTTTTGAAAAAGCGGCGTCCGAGCTCGGGAAAGACCTGTTCCAGGAGTAGACCGCGCTGTTTGGGTCGGCAAAATCCGTGTAAAATTTTAAAATCGAAGGAAGATTATAACTACCGATCATACGGTCCAGGGTGGAGTTAAAAATGCCACCTTGTTCCTGGATAATAGGGTTTCCGGCCTGGATGAACAGCGTGGAAATTATGTCTTTCGCATGGACAACGTTTGAAAAATGTC
Source organism: Minisyncoccota bacterium (assembly GCA_036517215.1). Taxonomy (GTDB): domain Bacteria; phylum Patescibacteriota; class Minisyncoccia; order Phycocordibacterales; family UBA9973; genus UBA9973. Next base: position 3,613 of record DATDXF010000023.1, read on the forward strand.
CGAGAGCAACGGCGCTTTTTATTATTTTATTTGCGTCATCCTTCTTGGTAAGAGACGGAATCATCGCGGTCATATCATTCCAGGTGGCTGGAGGATAGACGACACCGTTCGCGTCTAACATACTTCTGTTGTAGTACATTACGAGCGGGTCAATGGACATAGGAAAAGCCAATATCCCTGTTCCGGTCAAAAATACCTCGCTGGCTCCGGCGAAAACGCCTTTAAAGGAAGCGAGCGGATAACTCTCGTAAGGAATGGTAAAAATTTTATTCGCGTAGTGAAACGCCAGGTTGTCCGGCAAAAAAAACAGATCCGGTCCGCTTCCCTCGGCAAGCGCTTCGAGCAGATCTTGGTCAAATGTATCCGCAGATTTTTCCTCATATTTCACGACAAAGCTGGGGTTAGCGGTATTGAAGTCGGTAAGCGGCTTGGAGATGCTTGCCGTGGGAACAGTGCCCCACAAGACTACGGTACCAAGGTTCCCTGCACTGTCATCATTTCCTATCGGTATCGCACCGGAAAAAACCAAAACACCGGCCACCGCCGAAACCAGGAAGATAACTATAATAATAATCTGAAAGCTTGCTTTCATTTCTTTATCAATATCATACCATAATGGTGATTCCCTGCATCAACAATCCTGTCGAGGAAAAAATTTTTTTTCTCAAACATAGCCAGAGCCTTTGCCTGTGGAACTGTTTTTACCGCTCTTGCCCCTTCAATTATTGACGAATCCCAGTCTACTAGGAGCACCTTGCCGTTGGGTTTGAGTATTCTCCTTATCTCATCTATAAATTTTTCCTTGTCATCCACTAAAAAAAGTATGTTTGAAGCTATAGCTACATCTACAATCCCATCCCCTATTTTCGTCCCGCCGGGCTTTTCGACATTTCCCCAGATAACTTCCACATTTTCTATTCGGGGGTCTTTTACCTTGCCTTTTATGGTATCTAAAAAATCTTTTTCTATTTCCACCGCGTAAATTTTCCCTTTTGGAGCAAGCATCCCTGCGATGACCGAATAATGTCCCGTTCCCGCCCCAAGATCCGCCACGATATCATTTTCTCGCAAGGGTATGGTTTTGAGAATTTTTAAGGGGTTTGCAAACATTTATATATTGTACCATAAAAAATTACCACCCCTTGCCCCTCCTCCACAAGGAGGGGAGGAATTCGTGTCCTCTCCTCCTAAAGTAGGAGGAGAGCCGAAGGCGAGGTGGTCTATATGCAAGCTATTGAAGCTATCCCGTCCCCTCCTCGCAGGCGCATGACGGTGACTCCTTGTGTCTGCCTGCCCAAAGAAGAAACATCGGAAAGAGCGGTGCGAATGACCTGGCCTTTTTTGGACATCGCGATGAGCTCCTCTTCTTCGCCCGACAGAACTTTGGCCACTATGAGCTTGCCGGTCTTCGGCGTTACCTTTGCCGTTTTGACTCCCAAGCCGCCGCGTTTTTGCACCTTGTATTCGTTTAGGCTGGTCTTCTTGCCAAAACCGTTTGCGCTCATTGTCAGGAACGCGCCTGCCTGCGCCCCGCCTGCACTGGCAGGAGGCAGGCCCTTCTCCGAGGATTTTTGTATGACATCTACTCCGATAACGACATCATTTTTGCTTAATTTTATTCCGCTGACGCCTCCGGCGGTCCGTCCCATTTCCCGGACATCCGACTCTTTGAATCTTATGGATTGTCCGTCCGCTGTCGCAATCATAACTTCGTCGCCCTTCCCAGTAACAAGCGCGGAAATCAGCTGATCGTCTTTGTCCAGACGTATCGCAATAATGCCGCTTCTGCGCACATCCTTAAAGCTTTCCGAGGACATTTTTTTCACGGTTCCGTGCTTAGTGACAAGCATCAGTGAAGTGCCTGTTTTACTGAGATCTTTGGGCCCGCCTGCTCCCGACAAAGGAGGGCGGGCAGGCATTGCTAAAACAGATGTAACTTTTTCCTCGCCTCCTAAGGCCAGGAAATTCATGATGGACTTACCTTTCGTGGCTCTACGCCCTTCCGGAATGTCGTACATTTTCATCTGATAAACCTTGCCCAGATTCGTAAAGAAAAGAAGGTTGCTGTGGGTAGAGCCAGACACAAGCATGGTAACAAAATCTTCTTCCTTGGTTTCAAGGTCAATCACACCCACGCCTCCTCGTTTTTGCGCTCGGTATTCGGAAGGATCGGTGCATTTAACATACCCTCCGGCCGTAAGCACAAGCATAGTCTCTTTTTCCGGCACCAAATCTTCGTCCGAAATTTCTTTAACTCCGCCTTTGACTATTTTTGTGCGTCTTTCGTCCGCGTACTTCTCCCGTATTTCTTTCAGTTCACCCGCGATTGTCTTTAGAATTTTTTTAGGGCTCGCGAGCAATTCCTTCATCTCCGCGATAAATTTTTGTTTTTCTGCAAGCTCGTCCTCTACTGCCTTTCGCTCAAGTCCCGCGAGCTTGGCGAGCTTCATTTCGAGGATAGCGGAAGCTTGCAAGTCGGAGAATTTGAATTCTTTCATCAAGTTCAGTTTTGCCACTTGGGAAGTCTTTGAGGCGCGTATGACAGAAATCACCCGGTCTATCTTATCCAGCGCTTTTTTTAGTCCGAGTAAAATATGCTCCCGCTCTTCCGCCCTCCTCAAATCATACGCGCTACGCCTCTTTACCACTTCTTTTCTGTGGCTGATGAATTCGTTCAAAATAGACTTGAGCGAGAGTGTTTGCGGCACACCGTCTACCAGCGCTACCATATTAAAATTAAAATTTGATTCGAGTTGTGTATTTTTGTAAATATAGTTTAATACTTTTTCCGGATGCGCGCTTGATTTTAAATCTATGACAATACGTATATCTTTGGTTGACTCGTCCCTGAGGCCTTTGATACCTTCCAGCTTTTTTTCCTGTACCAGCTCGGCTATGCTTACTATCAGGTTTGATTTATTCACCCGGAAAGGCAGGGACGTGATGATTATGGAAAAATTCCCATCTTTTTGCTCCACTATTTCCGCCTCGCCCCTGCAGACTACTCCGCCTCGCCCGGAAGAATAGGCGTGCAGCATGTCTTTTGAGCCGAAGGCAATCCCGCCTGTCGGGAAATCGGGCCCTTTGATGAACTGCGTGAGGTCTTCGGTGGTGGCCTCTTCGTTTTCAATGAGATGGTTTGTGGCATCCATGACTTCGGCCAGATTATGGGAAGGAATATTTGTCGCCATTCCTACCGCGATTCCGAGCGTACCGTTCAAGAGAAGCGCCGGAACGCTGGAAGGAAATACTATCGGTTCTTTCCTTGTCTGGTCGTAGTTTGGTCGGAAATCAACCGTTTCTTTTTCTAGGTCGCGAAGGAGCTCGTTTGATATCTTTGACATCTTCGCTTCGGTATAACGCATGGCGGCAGCATTGTCCCCGTCAATAGAGCCGAAGTTCCCCTGCCCGAGCACTAGCGGGTACCGGTAAGAAAACTCCTGAGCCATGCCCACCATCGAATCGTAAACTGCCGTATCTCCGTGCGGGTGGTACTTTCCGAGGACATCTCCGACTACGGCTGCCGATTTGCGGAAACGCGCGGACGAGGTAAGGCCCATTTCATGCATGGCAAACAAAATCCTGCGGTGCACGGGCTTAAGACCGTCCCGCACGTCCGGGAGCGCCCGCGAAGTGATAACCGACATGGCATATGCCAGGTAGGATTCTTTCATTTCTGTAACCACATCAACGGGCAGAATGGTATCCATCCGTGACTCTTCTTCTGGTTTTTCCGCTGACTTTTTTGCCATAACTTTATTGGGTTTCCGCGCTAGTATCCTCTTCGGGCGCAGTTAAAGTATTATATCCTCCTACTAAATTATCTTTAAGAGCTGAAAACGGCTTGAGCTCGTCGCTTATTTCCTCCTGAGTGTCCGGATTCGTGAAAGTTGTTCCGAGCGAATAAATCCAAAGCAAGGAAAGTATTATCCCGAAAAATAGGGTAAGGGCATAAAGAATATGCCTCTTTATGTGTTCCGGCTGGCGTCTTATTTTTATTATATGGTGAATTATTTTTTCCATTAATTTTACGAAATTATGTCGCGCAATCGTCCTTGTGGCGCGACTAAGATGCTTTTAATACTACGACTTCCCCTTCCTTGTTATCTAGATCCTTCCTTTTCAATGTAAGCTTATCCACCACCTCCGCTTTTTCTTCACCAAGCTCTTTGAGGAACGCCTTGAGTGAAGCGTCGTCGTAATCCATCGGGATAATCAACTTTGGCTCAAGGGTGGAGGCCAGCTTTGCGGATGATTTCGCGTCAAGCAAGTTCGCCTCTTTACCTTTACCGCCTACGGGAATAAAAAGAATATCGGGATCGTTTATGGCTTCGCGCGATTCCTTGGAAAGTTCTCCGTCAGAAATCGCTCCCATGAAAGCTATATTGATGCCATCCAAGGAAAATAAATAAATCGTATTTATGAATTTTTTCCCTGCCTGCGCAGACAGGCCGCCGATATCCGCGTCCGAGGCTACGCCTTTTATGAAAATTTCTTTGACTTCGTAGTCTCCGGGTCCGCTTATCACGAAGGGCGCCCGCTCCCCATGCGACAGCTGCTCTACGCCGTTATAGTCGGGATGATTTGTGGTTACTAAGGCAATATCCGCCCCGAAGTGCGCCGAAATGCCGGTTTTGGAACTCTTGCTCACGGGATTAAAAGCAAGGACCATTTCGCCTTGCCCAATTTTAAAAAACTGTTTTCCGAAGTATGTGATTATCATCCCTTGTATTGTAGCAAAATTTTAAAGAAAAAGAAACAGATAAAACTTTACCAGGCTTGCATTTTATGGAATTTATAGTAGTATAAATTTACAACTTAAATTATTCAGCCTCATCGGCTGATCCGCCATAGAGACGGAATTAAAAGCATGGATTTAGGGTAACCTTCCCTCAAGTTGAGAGAAAACCTAAGCCTTATATCCGCTTATTTTAGCGGATGTTTTATTTTTAAGTTAATTTATTATATGGAAAAAGACATGCCTGCGCACGCAGGAGAAGTAGTGGTGGAAGAAAATTTAGTTTTAAGCTCTATCGTAAGCAGGAGCGCAAACAGGCCGGAGGTGGATTCGCTAGTCGAAGGACCTGTTATTTTGGTTGAGAAATCATCCGTATACGTAGACTTGTCTCCTTTCGGCACGGGTATCATCTACGGGCGGGAGTTTATCAACGCCAAGGACGTAATAAACAAAATAAGCCTGGGAGATATCATCAAGGCAAAGATAGTTGACGTTGAAAACGATGACGGCTATGTAGAGCTTTCCTTGAAAGAGGCGAAACAAGCTTTGGCTTGGAGTGAAGCCGAAAAAGCTATCCGCGCAAAAACAGTAGTCAGCCTGGAAGTAAAAGACGCCAACAAGGGAGGTCTCATACTTGAATGGCAAGGCATACAGGGCTTTTTACCCGCTTCCCAGCTCAAAGCGGACCATTATCCGCGCGTGCTTGATTCGGATAAAGATAAAATATTAAAAGAGTTGAAGAAACTCGTGGGGGAAAAGATTTCTGTTATGATTATCTCGACCCTTCCGAAAGAAGGCAAGCTGATATTCTCCGAAAAGGACAACAACCCCGAGGAGAAAAAAGAAATATTGAGCAAATACAACGTCGGAGACAGCTTGGAATGCACCGTAGCGGGTATCGTTGATTTCGGAGTATTCCTCAAGCTGGAAGACGGACTGGAGGGCCTGGTGCATATTTCCGAGCTTGACTGGGGCCTGGTAGAAGACCCAAGGAGCATGTTCAAGGTGGGAGAAAAAGTTAAAGCTAAGGTAATAGAGATAAAAGACGGCAAAGTTTCTCTTTCCTTGAAAGCCCTAAAGGAGAACCCTTGGAAAGAATTTGAAGGCAAGCTAAAGAAAGGAGATATCATAAAGGGCGTAGTCATAAAATACAACAAGCATGGCGCCTTGGTATCCATAAAAGAAGGAGTAGCTGGACTGGTGCACAATTCAACCTTCCCTTCCGAAACCAAGCTTCGCGAAAAACTTGAGCTCGGCAAGAACTATAATTTCCAAATTACGCTTTTTGAACCAAAAGACCAAAAGATGACCTTGATTCACTTGGAATAGCGCGCAGCAAAAAAATCCCGCTTAGAGCGGGGTTTTTTATGGAGAATAGTATACTCTGACTCTTATGATTTTTGCGTCAGGTGTAAAATCTGAGATTGTAGCTTTTGTAGGATAAAAAGATTTCTCCGGGTCTAAAAGACCGCTCCTATCTAATAAGAATTGAGGGCTATTTTGGTCACTCGAAGTGTTCAACACAAAATGTTCGCCTTCCTCTGCAGAGTACCAGAAATTATAATTTGGATACGCTTTCATAAAATCAAATATAGTGGAACCTACACCAATATCTTCTTTAGTTTTAATTTTTTGAGAAACAACATAGATATCCCAAATTTTACTCAAATCAGGAGACATATTAAGAGTTAGTAGATTCTCACCGTCTCTTGAAACAATATACTGTTTTTGTGGCATTCCTTCGGGAAAAACGGTCGTCTCTTCAATGGAATATTTTTCTTGTGATAATAAAGTCTGGTCGGGAGCTGGTTCGTCTATTTTAAACAATCCCGCTCGCCCTCTCTCGATAATATTATCGTCTCCAAAGTATGTAGGCAGACTAGGCGGTTCGGAAGTGTATTTGGCTGCCTGTTGAATATTCATATTTTTATTTTTTACCGCTCCGAAAACAGCAATAGCAGCCAAAAGGAGGACTATAGCCAGAATTATGAAAATGGGCATATATTTTTTCATAAATGCATTATAGCACCGTACAAAAAATCCCGCCCAGTTTAAGGCGGGATTTTTTAATATGTAAATTTATGTTTTCGCAACTGCGATAGCCGTATCTGTACCCGGAACCACAACCTCTTCGTCTCCGATAACCTCCATTACTCTCATAACCTTAGCGGCATAGCCCGGCTTAATCTTTGGAGGATTATATTTTTCAAGTATTTCTTTTATGGTTTTTCCGCCGTAGTGGTGCGCGGTATTCGGATTGTTACCGCTTAGATTCAGAGCAATCACTTCAATAGCCTTATTAAAACTTTCAAACCCGATGTTACAGGAACCCCAGCCAAAAGGGTTTTTGTTATTGTCCTCGTCCAGCTTTTTACACAAGTTCTTCCCGCCGGTCGTTTCAATCATGGCTATAGCCGGCATCAAGCGGTAATCCAAGCCGTACTTATCAGCTTCGGTAGCCATTTTAAGTCCGGTGCCTTCGAGCGGTAATTTATGGACCCTGAAGTACGCATCAATGGCTTCTGCCTTAGCTTTGAGTATTTCAACCTCGGGATTAAGAGCTTTGTTAAGGGCCACTATTCCGTCAGTTGTACTATTTAATTGTTTAGCTAATACATTGTGAGGCATCTCCGCGTTGTTAATGCTACCCATAGAAAATGACATAGTCATAACAGGCAGAACCACCAGAGACTGCACAAAACGTATTAGATTGTTCTTTTTCATATTAAAGCGGTATGTGCTCCGCCAACTCGGGTCAGATAAACTCCTCCTCTAACTAAAAAACCCTTACATAATAAGCTTTCGCCTATGCTATAAGGACATACGAATATACTAGCATATTCTGATTAGAAAGTCAATAGTTAGACAACGATTTTAACATATGTCAAATTCAAAATACCTATATTTTATAAGGATATTTTAAGGCATATTACTTGACAAATATGGATAAAAATTGGGTTATTTTGACTATGTGGAAAAATTAAGAGAACTTTAGAACTTTGTCGGCAACCTTATAGGCTTCCCCTGCCCCCATGGTCACAAAAACGTCGCTTTTGCCCAGGTTTAGGCTTTTGACGAAGGCCTCGGCGGTTTCAAAATCAGGAAAGGAGTGGGTTTTTATGCCTTCGAGCCCTATCCCTTCCGCCAGTAAGTCGCTTGATACGCTTTCATCTTTGTCTTCCCGGGCAAAATATATAGGGAGGATGAGAACCTGATCGGCGTCATTGAAACTCTTAACAAAATCCCCAAAAAGCGCTTTTGTCCTGCTATAGAGGTGGGGTTGGAATAACACAATAATTTTCTTTTTACTCTTACCTTCTTTCGGATAAAGCTCCCGTAAAGCTTCCAGGCTGGCTTTTACTTCGGTGGGGTGGTGAGCGTAGTCGTCATATATGATGGTCCCTTTCGCTGTTTCTCCCCTTTTTTCCAGCCGGCGCCAGGTACCGGTGAATCCCGCGAGCGCCCGGCCCGCAATTTCTTCTTTTATGCCCAAAATATCGGCAACCGCGAGCACGGCCGCGGCATTTCTCTGGTTATGGATGCCAGGGACGGAAAGTTTCGGAACTTTTCCCAGGTACTTATCATAATCCACGATAGCGTTTTCACTTTGGGCAATAAGTTTACTGAATGCGTCTTCAATTTCGGCCAGGTCTTTATATGTTTCGAAATGGTCTGCTTCGATGTTTGTGATGACGGTTATAAAGGGATAGAAATTGAGAAAGTGACGGTTAAATTCATCCGCCTCCACGACCAGATATTCTCCGCTCCCTTTCCGGAAATTGCTGTTGAACTTTTTCACAAAGCTTCCTACGATTACCGTAGGGTCCAGCCCCGCTTCCGTGAGCACCTCGGCCACCATCGCGGTCGTAGTGGTTTTGCCGTGGGTGCCCGCTACCGCAATAACCTTGTATCCTTTGGCAAACTGCCCCAAAGCCTCGAAATAACTCAAGACCGGCTTGCCGGTAGCCTTGGCGTTGGCGATTATTTCGGGTCCGCGATACGGCCAGGCATCGCTGTATACGTACAAATCCGCTTCCGGCAACTCCCGCAGTTCGTTTTGGTAGAAAATATCCGCTCCGAGTTTGCGCAAAGGTTCGAGTGTTTTTGCGCTTTCTTCGTCGTTTACTCCGCACACTATCATATTTTCGGATAAAGCCATTTTTGCCAGAGCGGAAATCCCGATGCCTCCGATCCCGATAAAAAAAACTTTCTTGATTTTTGCCTCGCCCGTACGGCTATGGCCGAGGGTTAAATCCATATCTTTCATTTTAAATTTTTCACTATCTTCATAAATTTCTCTCCTCTGTCGTATTCATTAATAAAGTATTTCCCAAAAGAAGAAAAGGCTGGGCTGTAAAGAATAGTTTCGCCCTTTTTTGCGACAGAAAAAGCGCGTTCCACTGTATCTAAAATTCCTTCTTCTTCATAAACATCAATTCCTTTTTTCTTAAAATCAAATACTTTGTCACGAATAGTATCTGTCCCCCTCTCTTTAAATAAAACAACCTTCGAACAATATGTAGGTATTTCATCAACGAGTTTCGACATATCTAAGAATTTATTATCACCACCCATAATTAAAACTACTTTACGTTTTTTTATATTTCCTACTGCTCGCAGGGCGGCAACGGTAGCTTCCGGAGTAGTGGAACTATTGTCATTATAGATTTTTATCCCTTTAACTTCCCGTACAAATTCAAGCCGACCGAAAATAGCCTTAAAATTTTCCACCACTTTCTTTATGATTTTTTCGGGAATTTTTAGGACTCTGGCCACTTCTATGGCCACGGCTATATTTTCCATATTATGCTTTCCTTTCAATTTTATTTTCCAAGATTTTGGAACGTTTTTCAAGCTCGCATTCACGACTTTACTTTTAGTATCGTATACCTTGCCCTTCATTTTAGGGCCTAAGACCAGAACGTCGTTTTTTTTCTGGAATTTATAGATATAAGATTTATCTTGAAAATATCTTTCGAGAGCTTTGCCTGTGGTGAGCGCAGTCGAACCATAATAGTTCATGTGGTCCGGCATAAAATTCGTGAATACCGAAATATGCGGGGAAATTTTTGCCTCTCCGAACCCCTGCAGCTGCCAGGAAGAAAGTTCGAAAACTACAACGTCCCAATCTTTTACTTCTTTAAGAAGTGGCAAGGCTGCCGTGCCTTTTATATTCCCCCCCAAATGCGCGCGGATGCCCGCTTGCTTCAAAATTTCATAAATTAAGATAGTCGTGGTGCTTTTGCCCCGGGTTCCGGTCACACCTATTATCTTTACCTTGGGCGCAAGCTTGGCAAACAAAGACTCATCCATTTCCACAGGAATCCCTTTCCCTTCCGCGTATTTTATATACGGCGAATCAAGAGCCACGCCTTGTCCTTTTAAAACAAAATCGCAGCTGTCAAAATCTTCGAACCGGTGCTCTCCTAAAACATAGGTAATGTTTTTATATTTCTTCAGTTTTTTTACAGAAAGCTCAAGTTCTTTCCTGGTTTTTAAATCCGTTACCAGTACCTTGGCTCCACACTCCGCCAAAAAGGCGATGTCGCCCAGGCGTTTGCCCAAAAGCCCTAAGCCGACCACCGTTACCTTTTTATTCTTGAAAAAATCTTTGTAATCTTGCATTTTATTGAAGCGCTTTTTTTAATCTATCCATTTCACTCCAGGGATATTTTACTCCTTTGATATCTTGGTATGTCTCATGGCCTTTACCCATAAGTAGCACAATATCATTTTCTTTTGCAATTTTACTTACCTCTCTGATGGCCTCATCTCTATCCACAATAATTTTTATTTTCTTTATTTCTTCTGGAGATAAATCTGGCTTCATTTGTTCTAGAATATTTGCTGGTTCTTCACTTCTTGGATTATCTGATGTAAAAATGGCAAAATCTGACAAATTTGCGCCAATTTTACCCATAATTGGACGTTTTAACGGATCTTTGTCTCCACTACAACCAAAAACAGAAATAACTCTTCCGCCTTTGTGCGCTTCCTCTACAATACCCCTAGCTGTGGATATCACATTCTCTAGTGCATCAGGCTTGTGTGCATAATCCACTACACCTATTACCCCCTTTTTAGATATAAAATATTCAAATCGACTACTAGGAGGAGTGACACTTTCTAAAACCTTATTTACCTTAGACATATCAAAGCCGAGAAGCGAACAGGCGCTCCAGACAGCAAGCAGGTTGTAAGCATTGAATTTACCTAAAAGCTTTGACTCAACTTCAATTTGATTAAAAAGCAAGTCTAGTCCGTGAAAATCTAATTTTTTTATTTCGCCATGAAAGTGTACTTTACTCTCTTCCCCTAGAAAGCCGTAAGAAAATGGATTGGCTTTTATGCCTTTTAACATTTTTAAGCCGTACACGCTATCGGCATTGGTTAAGGCAAAAGCGCGCGCCGGCAGCATATTAAAAAATTTCTTTTTAGCTGTAAAGTAATTTTCAAAATTTTTATGATAATCGAAATGGTCTTGGGTTAAATTAGTAAAAATTCCACCGACAAAATTCACTCCTGCGACACGATTTTGGTCGAGTGCGTGCGAACTTACTTCCATAAAAACATACTCGCAGCCGCTCTCAAGCATTTTACTAAAAAGTTTAGTGAGGGTAACCGAATCAGGTGTCGTAGACGGACCTTTGGCATTGGTTGCAATTTTTTCTCCGGCAATCAAATTCTCCACGGTGCCAATTAACCCGGTTTTGTACCCTAAAGCCATAGCTATCTTATATAAAAGTGTCGCCGTTGTAGTCTTACCGCTCGTGCCCGTCACCCCTATCACTTTTAATTTTTTTGAGGGATTGCCGTAGTAGTGGATTGCCCCAAAAGATTTCAGACCCCACCATATCTTCTTCGTGTTTTTGGTTAAGTATTTCATGGTTTAAACTAAATGCTGGAAAAATCTGTTGGCCACGAAATGAAAAGCTCCGCCGAAGTTTTCCGGATGCTCTTTTAATTCTTGCCTGAGCTCTTTCTCGGTGAAGTATTTAAAGCTTTCATCTTCAGGGCCAAGCGCCGGGACCTGGTCCGAGATAATTTTGTATAAATTAAAAAAATGATTCTCCTGTCGGCCTATGACACTCCTGTTGAAAATGGCCTTCCCCATAAATTCATATTTAAAATCCTTCAGGCCTAGCTCCTCAAAAACTTCGCGTTTAAGCGCATCTTCGGTTTTCTCTCCTGCGCTTACATGCCCTCCGCAGGGAAAAACGTATTGCCCCGCGTCCTGCCGGCCGGGCACGGGCTTTGCTAAAAGATACTTGCCCTCCGAAGTAATAACCGCTCCCACTACCACAACATGGAGAAGCCCAAGCCTGTGAGCCTCGCTTTTCCCGAGCACCCGGAGGAAATTCATATTTTCGTTTACAATTTTTACTAATTCTTCTGCTTGCATAATTTTTATTTATTTTTCTTTGACCCCCATTTTTTATATTTTTCTTCCCTGTCCACGAACCAGGCATTGCCTATGCCAAACCACCAAAAATCGGGGTCAGTGTTGTTTAAAACTTTCCCCATTTTTTTCCCTTGGGTGGTTTTTAGTCTTTTGATCGCTTGATTTATCCATTTCCGCGCTTTTACATTCCCCTTCACTTCTTCTTCGCGTAAAGTAACAATCCATTCCAGATTATCCGCATCTTTTACTAGTTTGGCCTCCAGGGTTTTTCTTTCCTGTTCTTCTGTAAATAATCCTAAAATTTCGGCTCCGAAAGGAACCTGCTCTGCCATATCTGCCACCGCCTGTTTTTCCGCCAGCCTGCCATACCGCTGATGGACATAATTATGGTCCGAGGTTCTGCCTTCTCCTATGTCATGGAAAAGCGCCATCAGAATAACTTTGCTCTTGTCCGCTTTTGGCTCAAGGTAAGCAAGGGAGTAAGCAATCATCGCGGTATGAAACAAGTGCTCGGCTACGGATTGGTTGCCGCTCCCTAAAAACCAAAACCCAGAGCGCGGGGTTTTGCTGTGAATTCCAGTCTCGTACACAAAATTCGCAATCTGGTCATATGTTTTTTTACCGCTATTTTTAGACATATTGCTGTATTTGTATTGTACCAAATTAAACTTTTACCGCACGCGCAGAATTTTTTGTAAAATCTTCAATTTAACTCAGCCCATACGAGCTTATGGTCCGAATAACCGGCCTCAACCCCGGAGTTTACATTCTGAAAACTTTCATCGAAAAAGATGTGGTCAATACAATCTGATTTTTTAAATAAAGTTTTAAACGAAGGGCACGTGGGTGCGGCTGTTTCTGTGAAAGAAGATAGGGCGGGAACTTTTTTATCAATTTGTTTTTTGTCCGTGTTGAAATCTCCCAAAACCAGTACTCTGCGGCCAAGTTTTTTTTGATTTTGCATCCACGTATTTACTTCTTCCAGCTCTGTGTCTAGCAGCGTTCCGGGAAGCGCCAAATGCACCCCGAGTACGGCTAGATTTTCGGACGGGATAAAAAGCGAGCCTGCTCCTCCGGAACCGCCCGGCCGGTTTTCCATTGAGAGAGAAAACGGGATGGTCTCCGCCTTCGCTTTGGTCGCCAAAACCAAACTGATACGAAACTGGGGCAAGTGGTGCAGGGACACTCCGTAAATAATTGTCGTAAAACCCATCTCGTGAAGTTTTTTTTCGAGTTCCTTGCCGTGCGTGTCTACGAGGACTTCGTTGAGGCAAAGTATATCCGGGGAAAAATTTTCCACTAAACTGATAGCGTTTTTCAAATACTTATTTCTGGCCGGAACGGTAAGTTTCCTTAGCCAACGAGGCAATCCGCAAGGCAACACCGGACGCAACCCATGCATAGAAAGATTGCTCAGGACAGCATCGCCAAGCTTGTTGCCTCTCATCCCAAATAAAATATTATATAAGACGATACGCATGTTTATTCAGACGGCCACAAAATTTGTTTTTACGCCCCGTGGCATTTTTTGTATTTTTTCCCGCTTCCGCATGGGCAAGGGTCATTCCTGCCGACTCCTGCCTGCGCAGACAGGTCTTTTTCCTTATTTCCGCTAACCTCCGAAGGTTCGGTGTGGCTTGCAACCAAAGTCTGCTTCGGGGCGCTCTCCGCTACCTTTACGTTTACGGCGCTTTCCGTATTTATTGTGCTGACAAGGGAAAAAACCTGTTCCTTCAGGGCTTCTTCCATTTCTTTAAACAGGGCGAGGCCTTCCTTTTTATATTCAACTATGGGTTCGCGCTGACCGTAAGCCCTTAAATTTACCGACGAACGGAGATAATCCATGGCTTCAAGGTGTTCCATCCACAGAGTGTCGTTTGCGTAAAGCACGATACGGCGGACAGTTTCAAAAAACGCCTCATCTCCGAGTTTGGCTTTTTTATCCTCCGCAACTTTATCGAACCCTTCGTGCTCGGAAGAAACATCGGCAAGGAAAGCTTCTATTTCCGGTTTGTCCGCACGAAGCATCTTTTGGCGCCTTTCGTAAACTATCCTGCGCTGGTGGTTCATCACGTCGTCGTATTCAAGGGTATGTTTGCGGGCATCGAAATGAAAGCCCTCTATTTTGGCCTGAGCGCCTTCCAGTGTCTTGCCTATGAACCTGTTTTCAATAGGCTGGTCGTCCGGTATGCCGAAACGCCCCATCATTGTTTTTATTTTATCGGAACCGAATACGCGCATCAGATCGTCTTCGAGAGAAACGTAAAACTGCGTTGCGCCCGGGTCGCCTTGTCTGCCGGAACGTCCGCGGAGCTGGTTGTCTATTCTTCTCGCTTCGTGTCGCTCGGTTCCGAGCACAAAAAGACCGCCCACGCTCTTTACGAATTCATACTCTTCGGAAACTATGGGGTTACCTCCTAGCTTTATGTCGATTCCTCGTCCAGCCATGTTGGTGGCAATAGTGACAGAGCCGCGTTTCCCTGCCTGGGCAATTATCTCCCCTTCCTTCTCGTGATTCTTCGCATTCAATATGGTATGTGGCACGCCTTCCTGCTTCAGGTACACGGACAACAATTCGTTTTTCTCGATGGAAATCGTCCCGATGAGCACGGGAGTGCCTTTCTCGTTGAGCTCTTTTACTTTTTTGGCTATGGCCTGGAATTTTCCCTTTTCGGTTTGAAAAATGAGGTCGTTCATGTCTATGCGGACTACGGGTTGATTTGTCGGGATAACGATTACATCTAGGCCGTAGACTTTTAAAAACTCTTCGGCGGAAGTAGCGGCCGTGCCTGTCATACCGGAAAGCTTTTTGTAGAACCTGAAATAGTTTTGGAAAGTGATGGAGCCGGAGGAACGAGTTTCTTTTTCTATCTTAACTCCCTCTTTGGCCTCTATCGCCTGATGAATTCCCTCGGACCAGCGCCTGCCCGGCTGGAGACGTCCCGTAAACGGGTCAACAATTATAACTTCCCCTTCTTTTACCACGTAGTCCTTATCCCGCTCGAAAATAGCCTGCGCCTTTACCGCTGTTTCCAAATGGTGCACGTATTTAATGCCTTTTTCGGTGTAAATATTGTCTACTCCGAGCAGTTGTTCGGCTTTGGTTATCCCGGCATCGGTCAAAGATATGGCTTTCATCTTTTCATCCACCTCATAATCCGTGTCCCGCTTCATCTGCTTGGCAATTTGGTAAAACTTTACGTAAAAATCCTCGGAATCTCCGGACTGCGAAGAAATGATAAGCGGGGTGCGGGCTTCATCTATTAAAATAGAGTCTACCTCGTCAACGATTGCAAAATTATGCTCGCGCTGAACCATGTCGGACAAAGCGGTGACTAGGTTGTCGCGCAAATAATCAAAACCGTACTCGTGGTTCGTGCCGTAGGTGATGTCCGCGGCATAGGCTTCTTTCCTCTTAGACGGTTTCAGGAAGTCGTACAGAATTTTGAATTCTCCCACGGTATCACGTTCTTTATCTTCCTCTTTATGCGCGGGGTCGTAAAGGTAAGAAACATTATTGGAGTTTATAACGCCCACCGAAAGACCGAGAAAATTATAAACCTGGCCCATCAAGACCGCGTCGCGGCGGGCAAGATAATCGTTGACGGTAACCAGATGGGTGCCCTTTCCTTCCAGCGCGTTTAAATAAAGCGGGAGCGTGGCGACATTTGTTTTACCTTCACCTGTTTTCATCTCAGCTATTTTCCCCTCGTGGAGAGCAATGCCGCCGATGAGTTGCACGTCGTAAAGCCTTATCCCGAGAGTCCTCCTCTGAGCTTCCCGGACAAGGGCAAAAGCCTCGGGTAAGATGGAATCCAAAGTCTCCCCTTTGGCCAATCTATCCTTGAATTCCCGCGTTTTCACGGAAAAATCAGCGTCCGCGAGCTTTGAAATATCCGCTTCCAGGACGTTGATTTTTTCTATTGTTTTTTGGGCGGATTCTATGAATTTAGAGCTTTCATCCCCGAATATTTTACTAAATAAAGCCATGGCTCTCATTCTAACATAATTTCACATTTATAATAAATCCGCCTCAGCGGCGGATGCGCCGATGAGGCGCAATTAAAAAACTTCCGACTCGCCAACTGGCGGACCGGAAGTTTTTCGAGTGGAGAACTAAGCTCGCTTCTTCTTTGAAGCTGCTTTCTTCTTTCCCTTCTTTGCAACTTTCTTTGCTTTCTTTTTTGCTGCCATATTTTTTTTCGCGCGCGCGATGTTAAATTATTAATTTAGTTTGCAATAAACCGACCGAAATATTTATTGCATTCAAACTAATATAATTATCTCGCATATCAAAACATAAAACAATGGTTTTCAAGCAAAACTGTGGATAACTCCCAATTTTCTTTTTGCGAAGCAAATTAGAAAATTGAGGATCCCGTACTAAATTTTTGATTAAGTGAAAACAAAATAAAAGATAGTTTAAAAAGTAAAAAGAATTAGATTATCATATATGATATATTAAAATTTTAGTACTGGGATAGAAACCAAAACCCCGCACCAGAGCTAAGCTCGGTACGGGGCAGGATTATTTTCATTTGAGGCGGGTGATGGCTAACCTCCAACATATGTGCCTATGTGAGTGCGACCACCCGCCACAGATAAAAACAATTCTATGAACTATAATACCATAAAGTCGGGCTGCCGAGAATCGAACTCGGTCTTCACGCACCCGAAGCGC
>DATDXF010000024.1:0-20620 GCA_036517215.1 Minisyncoccota bacterium
CATGATTATTTTTGGTTTCTCTCTTTTCGCAGTTGCAAGCATTTCGTCATAATCAATTTCCCCCGTTTCTATATTTTTCATTTTATAGCGGATGAATCGAAAAATTTTACTGATATAAGTGACCGGATGTCCGTGTGTCAAATGCCCACCGTGTGATAAATCCATACCCATAATCGTATCTCCTGGCTCCATCAGTGCAAAATAAGTAGCTATATTTGCAGGGGCACCGGCATGAGGCTGAACATTGGCAAATTTACAATTAAATAATTTGCAGGCACGCTCAATAGCAAGGCGTTCTACCTGATCGGTAAAATCCTGTCCTCCGTAATATCGGCGGCCGGGATAGCCTTCGGAATATTTGTTCGTAAAAACCGAGCCGTTAGCTTTTAATACGTCTTCTGAAACATAGTTTTCGGAAGGGATGAGCTCAAGCCCCTCGGCCTGCCTCTTTTCCTCCGCTTTTATTAATTTCCCTATTTTTTTGTCTTTCATACTTTTATAATAACATAAAAGTAAACCCCTCCCCACTCCCTCCCATTATTAAGGGGAGGGATACCCGTTGAAAGAAAAAACTTCATTTTGGCCGTTAGAGTTCATGACTATTGTGCCAGAGAGGTCTGTGCGGAAGATTTTTACCCCGAGGGATTCGAGTGTCCCCAGAGTTTCCCTGTGCGGGTGGCCGTATTTGTTATTTTTACCGTCGGAAATCATGGCGTATGCCGGAGCCACGGCCCGCAAAAAGGCCTCCCCCGTGGACGTGCGCGAACCATGGTGCCCAACTTTTAAAACTCTGCTTTTTAAATTCGCTTTATCATTCCCAAAAATAATTATCTTCTCCGTTAGAGTAGTCGCGTCTCCGGTGAGCATTACCGAGGTTTTTCCGTAAACAAGCCTGGCCACGACCGACCCCTCATTGTTAGCCCAGGTGGATACATCCCGGTCGGGAAATAAAATATCTATCACCGCGCCACCGCCTATACGCATGCGCATACCCTTTCTAGCTAAAATGTCTGGAATACCCTGCCGACGAATTTCCGCCTCAAGATTTTGGTATGTTTTGGAGTCATTAAAAGTCCCCGGTTTAAAAACCCGGCTTACTTTATAATTTTTCAAAATTTCCATAAATCCTCCAACATGGTCAGCGTCCGGGTTAGTGATAACTATGGCGTCAATGGTCCGGTCAAACGGCGGCATCACCCGGGCAAGAGGGCCCAGGACACTACGCGCCGGGCCGGCATCAAAGATTACTTGAGTGCCTGTTGGTGACTGTATAAAAATCGCATCTCCTTGCCCAATATCTAGCATGGCAACGACCAGCCCGTTGTTTAAGCTTTTAAAATCGGCGTAAAAAAGAAAAATGTTTATTGCGAAGAGAACGAGGGCCAACAGCGCAAAGCGATGTTTTTTGTAATATGCATTTTCGTGGTCCGGCATGATATAATGTTAACATATCAATAATTAATAAAAAAATGAAAACTTTTACTCCGAAAACTTTTAATATTGCCAAACTCAAAGGGATATCCGAAAAAACCGTAGCAGACCACCTGAAACTATACGAAGGCTACGTAAAAAACACGAATTTAATATTGCAAAAAATAGAAGACCTTTCGAAAGATTCCGAAAAAAATGCCTATGAGCTAGCCGAAGTGCAGAGGAGGTTCGGCTTTGAGTATGACGGGATGCGTAATCATGAAATATATTTTGAACATCTATCAAATGGGGCCAAGGAGATTTCTAAAGAAAGTGAGCTTTATAAATCTATTGAATACATATGGGGGAGTTTTGACAAATGGCTTGCCAGGTTTAAAGCCATAGCTATGAGCCGTGGAGTAGGTTGGGCAATTTTATATTATGATAAGCAAGAAAAATACTTAATGAATGCGTATATAGGAGATCACGAGCTCGGACAGCTCTCCGGCTGTGCACCCGTCCTCTGCCTAGACCTATGGGAACACGCCTACATTGCCGACTATGCCCCAGGAGGGAAAAAGGATTATGTAGAAGATTTCTTTACAAATTTGAACTGGGGTTCCGTAGAGAAAAATCTTAACGAGGCTCTGTAAAAAAACTTTTAATATTTCTTCCAAAAAGCCTGTAAATAAAATAGGCGTATATAAGAACGGTAAGCAGTAACGGAAAATCCGGAAAGTTGAATGCCGCGAACGGAAGCCGCGCAAATAATCCGATTACGCCGAGTTCATAATGCAAAAAGAGATATGAAAAATATCCGAGCGGAAGCGCTAATGCTTGCCACATTAGCCCGAAAAAACCCGTCATGAACCCCAGCGCCATAGTGAAAGGAATAAACGGCAGAATAAAAATGTTCGCGGGTAAAGCAACCAGAGAAAAATTGCCCATTTTATATAAGATAAAAGGAAAAACGAATACATAAGCCGCGCATGTTACCGAGACTACGTCTCTCAGTTTGAATTTTTCCGTAACCCAAGTAAAATATTTTTCAATTTTAGGCGCGAGAAATATGACCGCCACGGTCGCAAGCATTGAAAGCTGAAAAGAAACATCGTACGCGAGTAAAAAGGGATTCAGAGCAACCATGAACACCGCCGCTAAAATAAGCGCCCGGGCGACGTCATAATTCCTCCCTGTCGCACGGGCAATAAGCGAAAGTGTGGCCATTATTCCCGCCCGGACGGCCGTGGAGCTCCCACCGCTCATTATAATAAACAAGAAAATTGATAAAATCCCCATCCAAATGCCCAAATTTTTTGGCAAAAAGGAAAATAGCTTCATAATCCACTCGGCAACTATTGTAATGTTATATCCAGAAAGAGCAACAATATGTATTGTCCCGGTATCCACGAAGTTTTGGCGTAATGTTTCACTAAAAGAAGATTTTTCGCCCAAAATAAGCCCGCCCATGAGCAGGCTCTCCGGAGGTGGAATCGCAAAATTTATTTTTTCCAAGAATTTTTCTTTAACAAAAAACAGGGAATTTTTTATAAAATTTCCATTACCTCTCGAAACGACCTCGATTTTAGGGTAAGCAACAACGTATAGGACTCCGTCTTTGCGTAGGTAATTTACATAATCAAAAACCTTGCCCGTATCCGTGATAAAATTTCCCGGCTTTTTTAATATGCCAAAAATTTTTATTTCGTCACCGTATTTGTAACTTTCCTCCAGCCCCGCGGATACCAATATTTTTACGAAGGCCGGGCCTTCGTAATTTAAGAGTAGTGTTAGCTGTTGATTATTTTCTTTAATATTTGGTTCATCAATAATTTCTCCGGTTAAATAGATTTTTTGCCCCACACGAGATTCAAGGACTCCCGGCGGCGGGACATCAGCTGTGCTAAATCTAAAGATTCCTGAACTAAGCGCGAAAATAAAAACTGAGACTATCACACTCCACTTATTTTTAGATATTAGAGTAAAAAATAAAATTAAAGCAAAAGTAATAAAGCCAAACAAAACGACAACGTAAAAATCAACCGTAACAAAAGAACGCAATAATACCCCGAAGAGAAACCCGAAACAAGTTGAATAGAAAATTCTATCCCGCATTTTAAAATTATGACTTTTCTTTAAGTAATATTTTTTGTATTTTTTCTTTTCGCTCACGCAGACGTTTCTCTGCCTCGGCGGGAAAACTTGATAACTTACGAAATGCCATTCCGTTAAACTGAATGCTGTTAGAATCCAAAAATAAAGTTTGAACCCCAGTTCCTATATAGTCATTTGAAAGAATTTTTTCTATAACTTTTTGAGCTTTACTATCTATATTGTCGCCGCTTTGTATGAGAACAATTATTCTATCTTCTTCTCTAGAAAGAGAATCCAGTGCTTCGTCCGGCATAAGCGCGTCTACTTTGTCGATTGGTTCCCAAGCCTCTTTTTGTAGAAAAAGGTCAACTTCCCCCACTAATCGCGACGGATTGTCACTATCTGGATGAAAATCCCGAGAGTAAGCCAAAATTTTCCCTCCTATGTTGGTAATATTTCTTACACTTGCTCCATTTTCTGGACGAACTGCCCCTAATATAGTTTCTTTGTTTAATTTACGAGCCAGTTCGATGCATTTCTCCAACAACAGACCTTGCAATCTATTACCTCTAAAAGCAGGATCAATACCGACAGAAGATGCATACAGCGATTCCGGAGGTAGGTATTTAATAACTTTTCTGGGATTTTCAAGATCAGCTTGAACTAACACAGAAGTAGTACCTACCATTTGCTTACCATTGTAAATTACATATATTACTTCTCCTCGCAATATTTCCTTTTTAATATCATCAGCAGTAAAATCTAGCCCTTGCCCCCATATTAGGCGTTCGAGTGCCACAAATTCTTCAACTGATACGTCGTCGTTAGCGTCAAGCTCTTTGATAATTATTTCATTTTGCTCAAGACTATTTTCTATCATGGGTTTCCTTCTTTAATTGTATAGGATTTTCATCAGCAAAGCTCGTGGCTATTTCGTCCGCCCTGTCGTTATATTTATCTCCGTTATGGCCTTTTACATAACTCCATTTTGGCTTGAATTCCTGAGCAAGCTCATGTAATTCTTCCCAGAGCTCTCTATTCATGACGGGCTTTTTGGCTGCATTGCGCCAGTTATTCTTTTGCCAGTTGAATATCCATTCGGTAATACCTAATATTACATATTTGGAATCGGCGAAAATCTCTACTGGTATTTTACCTGCCTGCGCAGGCAGGTGTTTCTTTAAATATTTAAAGCCTTCGATCGCGGCCGTTAACTCCATTTGGTTATTTGTCGCGTGGTCGCTTCTTCCTCCAATTTCAAAAATATGTTTTCCGTCAATGAAAACGGAGCCCCACCCAGCAGGGCCCGGGTTCCCCCTGGCCGCACCGTCCGTATAAATTTTTATCGGTTCTTGCCGCATATGTTTACAGTATATCAACTATTCTAAGCCGTAGCTCTTCCTTGCCCCTCCATCTTGAAAGGTCAAAGGTGGCAAGCAGGTTAACGTGGAGTCCCTCGGACAAAGTGTTCGCAAAAGAATCAATATTGGAAAAAAAAGAAATCGCAACGGCTTTATGCTTGCCGGCGTCTGAAAAAATAATTTCCAAATGCTCCCCCGAGCCATTCTTGCCGAATTTTTTCAGTTTTTCTATTTTTACTCCTTCAAACAAAAAAATCGGTTTTGGGTTAGCGAGTCCGAAAGGTGACATTTTTTCTATCTCCTTCCAATTCTTCAAATTAACCACGCCCAAATCGGTTTTTATATCATAGCTCGTTTCGTTTTCTTTTCTCGGTCTTTTTACTTTATGGAAAGAACTGGAAAGAGCTTCTTCCAGAAAATGGATTTTTTCCGTATGCACCGTGAATCCGCCCGCCAGTTCGTGCCCGCCAAATTCCAAAAACGACTCGCTCGTCTCAGTCATGAGCTCCACCACGGATACCGAACCATCGCTCCTGCAGGAACCTTTTATCAGGTCGTTTTCATCCTTACCCCAGACAAAAACCGGCCTCTGATACTCATCGCACATTTTTCCAGCCACCAGTCCCAGAACGCCCACTCGCCACCCTGGATTACCCATAACTATAACTTCTCGTTCCGTATCTTTATCAAATTTTTTGTCCATTTGTTTATTTATGTCTCGCATTATTCCCGTAACTATGGTTTTTCTCTCATCATTTATTTTTGACAAATGGTCCGCGAGAACTCCGGCCTCCGCGCTGTCGTTAGTGGCAAGAAGCTCAAAAGCCCTCATCGGGTTATCCATGCGCGACGCGGCGTTTAAGCGGGGGGTTATCATGAACCCTAGGTCATCTTCGGATAGATACCTCTGGTCAATGTTTAGTTTGCGGAGAAGTTTTTGCAACCCGGGACGCGGAGACTTTTTAAAAACCTTCATCCCGAAATATGCGATAACCCTGTTCTCTCCCGTTAAGGGCACCATGTCGGATAGAGTAGCCAGCCCCGCCATGTCCAGCATCCATTTCTCCGCCCCGGCTTTTATTTTAAAATTCTCATTTTCTTTGCCGTATTTTTTTATAAACCCCTGCACCAGCTTGAACATAACCCCGGCGCCGCAAAGCATCTTTTCTGGATAGCCATCAACTTTGGGATTTAAAATTGCGTAAGCCACGGGCAAAACAGCCTGTGGCAAGTGATGGTCGGTTATTATTACATCAATGCCACAAGCTTCGGCCAGAGCAACTTCTTCTACCGCAGTAATCCCTAGGTCTATGGTTATAAGCAGGCTTACTTTCCTTTCAGCAAATTGTTTTATCGCTTCCATATTAAGACCATACCCCTCGGAATTTCTCATTGGAATGTAAACTTCATAATTTTTGTAATTCAATAACTTGAATAAATCACTAAGAATTACTGCCCCGGGAATCCCGTCGCAATCATAGTCGGCGTAAATAACTATCTTTTCATCGGCGCTTATAGCCTCAAAAATGCGTACGCAGGCCTTATCCATGTCCCGCATCAAAAAAGGGTCGTGAAAATCCCGCTCGTAGCTCGGATTTAAGAAAATGTCGGCTGTCTCCGGCTCCGAAATACCCCTTTTCTCTAAAAGCTTTGCGAGTAGCTCCCCGTACTTTTGCATAAAGCAATTTTAGCATATAATGGGGTGGAGCAGAATAAAGTTTTTGAAGTGGTCTCTACGAGCTGAAGGCGAAGGAAAACCGAGGACCTGAGAAAACTTTATAATGCGAAACTATGAATGAATGCGTATTCTGTAAAATTG
Organism: Minisyncoccota bacterium; assembly: GCA_036517215.1. GTDB lineage: Bacteria > Patescibacteriota > Minisyncoccia > Phycocordibacterales > UBA9973 > UBA9973. The sequence goes on from DATDXF010000024.1 coordinate 6,685, forward strand.
TGAAAAAAGAAATTCCCGCTACTGTGGTTTACGAGGACGATAATTTCCTGGCATTTTTGGATATCCACCCTGTCGCTCCGGGGCATACGCAGATAATCCCGAAAAAACATTACCGGTGGGTATGGGACCTGCCTGCCGGCAGGCAGGCGTCTCCCAATCTCGGTGATTTTTTTGAGGTGGCCGGAAAAATAGCGCGTGCCCAGAAAAAAGGCTTTAACGCAGACATCATCCGCTCTCAGGTATACGGGGAAGAAATAACCCATGCTCATATCTGGGTCTGGCCAGAAACCGTGGGAGACGAAAAAGCACTAAAAGAAAACGCAGAGAAAATTATTCAAGCGCTTTAGTTTCTCTTTTCAATTTCTCGAACAAGGGCACTAATTTTTTCTTTAGTTAAACTCAAAAACTGACTCGGTGTTAGGTTAATCATCTCTTTGTAGTTAAAAGCAGGAGGAAAAAAGGTTCCAGGTGAGCCCCGTTTTTCATAAGTTGCGAGTGTTTCAGGTCCTATACCTAATTGTCCCAATGTTAAGCCGGTTGTGTTTAAGTCGATAGTAGGATCATCTTTAAACCTTTCCAGCACACCCTCCCTTAACCTCCCTATTGCCCTTAATGTAGAACTTTTTTGTTCTCTTTCTCTTTCCAAACCCGTAGGTCGCCCAGAAAACTGAGATTTTCTTCCAAGCATAATTTTTTTACTTTAATTCGCCTATCTAATAATACCTAAATATTACCCCCCAGCCCACTCGTCAATAGCAAAACATTAGCTCAAAATATCCCCAAAATAAGGCTCTGGCGCTATATCTTACTCAACTTTTGTGATAGCAGAGTTTGAGTAGATTCCGGGATAACGGGAGAATTTATTTTAGACCAAACAAACTCGGTTTATAGGGTCTTGCCAACTTCATTAATTTTATATTTTTATCCAGGTGTATATGTTTGAGGTAAGCAATAAATTCTACTGGTAACGGCGAGGGGCCAACCCAAACACTTCTATGAACCATCGTGTAGCCAAATTTACGCAAGTGAAACCGGAGCCACTCCCTTTCAGCTTTTTTATGCTCTGGAATGTCATACATCACAATAAGATCTTTTGGTGCCTCTTTTGTAAAACATGAAGAGAATTGTTTTAACGAGTCTATTTTTCTTTCTATGTATTTTCTCCCCCTATGTGATAGTTTTAATCGATCATTCTCGGAAAATACGTAACCTTCTTTTTTAAGTTTAGAAATAGCATTGTAAAATGACTGCCTTTTGTAGCTACCAACCGGCAAGCCGAATAGGTTTACCGACATAGCCTTATACCTAGCCACCGGCTGTGAAAGAATTTCTAGAATTTTATCTCCTAAACTCATGTTTTGTAGCGTATCACAAACAACCTACTCAAGTCTAGCGATAGCGGAATTTGAGTAGATATGCTAGTTGCTCAATTAAACGGTTTTATTCTTTCATAAGCGGCAGAAGCGCGGGAAGCTCTTTGCCGGCGAGAAAGTCCAAAGTGGCTCCGCCGGCGAGAGAAATGTGCGAGTAATCATCCAGATTCGAATACCTTCTCGCGACATCAATAGTGTCTCCCCCCGCGATGATTACCACTCCCGCGGAATTTTTTTTCAGATTCTGCATGGCTTTAAGTACGGCATTCGAGCCACCCGCGAATTTTTCATCCTCGAATTTGCCCATCGGACCGCCAAGAAAAACTGTGCCGGACCTTTCGATTATATCGGAAAATTTTTTTTGTGTTTTTGGACCTATGTCTAGCGCCGCCCAGTTTTCCGGCACGCCCTCCTCCGAAACATCGAAAATGCCGGTCTCTTTTCCGTCCGAAATTACCATATCGTCCGGATAAACAACTTTATCCCTGTAATTTTTCAATATTTCTCTTGCGTATTCCACCCAGTCCTTTTTTTCTCTTCTTTTTTCATCCACAAACACGTCTTCGACGAACGAACCGCCCAATTCGAACCCTTCTGCTTTCAAAAAAACATTGGCTACGGCTCCTCCTACCAATACGTGATCCGCGATTTTTAATAAATTATGAACCGCATCAATTTTGTCGGAAATTTTTGCCCCGCCGATTATCACTGTAAGGGGCCTTTTCGGATTATCTAGAAGCTCGGAAAGCATTTCTACTTCATGTTTTAAATACAGACCCGCTACGGCAGGCAGGTGTCTCTCGATGCCGGTGGTAGAAGCATGGATGCGCATTGCCTGGGGGAATCCGTCAAAAACAACCACGTCTTTGCCTTCGCAGAGCTTTTTTGCAAACTCATCATCATCTTCCATTTCTCCTTTATGAAACCTGACGTTTTCAAGCATCAAAATATCCCCTCCCCGCATCTTGGAAATTTTTTCCAGAACCTCGGGCCCTATGCAGTCATCTACTTTGTCTACAGGACGATTTAAAAGTTCCGCGAGTTTCCTCGAATGTGGAGTCGTCCGAAGCTCTTCAACCACCCGTCCGTCCGGTCTTTTAACGTAAGTAAGAATAACTATTTTGCAGTTTTGTTTTAATAGGTATTCCAGCGTAGGCAATGTCGCCCTTATCCTCAGGTCATCTTTTACTTCAAGCACTCCGTTAACTTCCTTTACTCCGACGTCAAAAGGCGCACGGTAAAGAACTGTTTTGCCCGACAAGTCCGTGCTTTCCAAGGTTCTAAGTCTCATATCCTTTCGGCAATATCAACTATTTTTATAAATTTTTTAGGATCCAGACTCGCCCGTCCCGGCAGCAATCCGTTTATGCCCCCGTCCTTTAAAAATTCTTCGGCGTCTTTTTCGCTCGCGGAACCGCCGTAAATAATCCTTACCTTGGAAGCATCTTTGCCGAACTTATCAGAAAGAATCTTGCGGATAAAAATCGCCATTTCCCTTGAGTCGTCCGCCGTGGCATCTTTTCTTCCTGGAGTACTCGAAAGTGCCCAAACCGGCTCATAGGCAATTATTATTTTTGAAATAGAATTCTTAGAAATTCCGGCCAGGCATTCTTCGAGCTGAACTTTGACTAAGCTGAAATAGCCGTGATTAAGGTCCCGTTCGTTTTCCCCCACACAGAGAACCGGGCGCAGCCCAGAGGCAAGCGCGCTTTTTATTTTTTTATTTACCGCGAGGTTGCTCTCCCCGAGAGCCCGCATTTCCGAATGTCCTAGTATCACATATCTGGCACCGGCCTCATAAAGCATTTCACTAGAAGTTTGCCCGGTAAAAGCCCCGATCTCTCCCCAAAAAGCATCCTGTGCCCCCAGCTTTATCTTGCTTGTCCGAATTTTGCTTAATTTTTCCAAGTATACTGCGGGAGCGCAAATGACAATATCTGTCTTTTTGATCCTGGAAACGCCTTTGGCAATCTCCGTAAATAGTTTTTCCGCGATTTTCCCTGAGAGCGGATTCATTTTCCAGTTACCGATTATTATTCGTTTCATAATATTCTATAGAGTATAGCATAATTTATTTTACCTCTTTCCATTCTGTTATTCCCCACCCCCCTGACGGACCGTTTACGAAATTCGCATTGGCCAAACCGCTGTCATAAACAATAACCACGTTATTGTTTAAGTTTATATTTTTCCCATTTAAAGCTTTGGCGCCGGCATTATTGCTTAGATTTACCGTTCCGTTCGCGGCATATAATATTACCGCGCCGCCATTGTTGCTGAGTGTTATCGCGGAAGTGGAAGTCGAAGTCGAAAGCACCATCAAGTAACTGCCAGCCGAGCCCGAACCGCTGAAAACAGCGTTGTTGCCTATAACCACCGTACCATCCGCCACTATCACGCCTTCTGAGGTCCCATAGCTGGAAGAAAGCCTGACTGCGGCATTGTTGCTGATATTTATATTACCTTGCACCCACAAAGTTCCGTTTACTGTCAGGCTAGCATTGTTGTTTACGCTTAAATTGCCGGTAATTTTCTTCGGGCCAAGCGAGCCGGAAGTGCTATCAAGGGTATAATCTCCTGAATGAGTTCCCCCTGCCTCCGCCTCGTCTTTCCAGTCCAGAATATTCTGGTCGGAAATAGGCATGGCAACCTGGGTAGGGTCAGGAAGAGTCGTATTACAGGCTTTATTATTTCCACTACCTGTCTGGCAATAATTACTGCCCGCTATAGTTGAGTTGTTAACTGTGTGCGCGTACGCATCCCCGACTCCAGCAGTTCCAACAGTAATGCCACTGATAAGCCCCGTTAACCCTCCCAGGTAAAGTTTAAAAAATCCATCGAGGCCGGAAGGGTTAGTGTTATTCCACGTCCCGGAATATTGACCGATTTTTCCGGTACCTCCGGAGTATCCGTTAGCATTAGCTCCCATCATGTAGTAGCGCGAAGAGTTAGTAGACCCGTCTATGACAATCCAGTAAGTGGTTCCTTCTGTAAGTTCAGGATTGGAAGAAAAAGGGACGCTTACCCACCCATATGTCGTGGATACCAGTGAAGCGGATAATGGCCCCGATGTCAGGGTGGTTGTCCCGGGGCTTCCGCCGGAATTTGAGACAATCCTTACAGTCAGGTTCGAAGGAGTGCTGACTTTTTTAAGATACAAATCAACCTTGTTCACAACTCCGGTTTCGCTAACTTGAAAACTTTGCGCAAAATCTTGCGTTCCGTTTGCATTGCCGAAAGTAACATTGCTTGCGGGCACACCGGAGCCGTTTGTCTGGTCTGCCTCAAGCGCTGCAGAGTTCGCGGAAAGAGCAGTGCCAGTTACTGTGCCCGCGCCGGTAATATTTCCGTTGGAGTAAACACTGCCGTTAACGACAGAATTATTCCCCATAGTAAAACCACCCGCGCCTGCCTGCACTCCATAGCTAAAAGAAATTCCTGTGCCGGTATTCAGCACGAGCTCGTTCTTTCTTTGCCTGGAATCAACGTCCCCCATGGAAGAAATTGTTTTTTCGTTATAGCCCGAATCCGTTATTGTCGCGGTCGCCGAATAACTGCCTATAGTAATAGTATCCGTAGCTCCGAGCGCCTTGCCTGTTTTTAGCCGGAAATACGCATCTTCTACCGCCGACTCGGAAAGGAAAAAGCTCTGCCTGGACTGCTTCAAGTTATTGGCATTCTGAAACTCCCGCACCGTGGGAGAAACAAGTCCGGCTATTATCGCCAAAGTGATAAAAAGAAAGAATACGACGACTATCAGCATGGCCGCTCCCCCATTTCTTTTAATTTTTCTAAAATCCTTTTTCATCCCAGTACTAAAATTTTAAGTTTTTATTTATAATGGTCATTTGTTTTAATCAAAAATTTAGTACGGGACAAGTATTTAATAAACTCCGCGAAGAACAACCGTGTCAAAAAAATCCACCGACCGACCCAAAGCGTCACCGGTAACGCCTATTGTTAATATTATTCTAACGGCTTTGCCTTGCGCCGTATCTATTTGGGTAAAGGAAAGATCGGTTACGGTTATGTTCTGGGTATTTAAGTTCCCGATAACATCGCCATCTTCCAAGAGCTCGATATTGGAACCGGAAAGCAAAAACTTTACGGTCTTGTCGGCTCCCAAGTCGTCTGTAGTGTTTATTTCTATGCTTCCAGATGCTACTGACGCTATTCCGCCCGCAGCTCTGATCTCTCGGGACATCCTTTCCATTATAGTGCCGGCTCTGTGCATTTTCGAGTAGATTGCGGTTTCGCCGAACGAGGCGGCCATGGTAAGCATGGCGTTAATTACCACCAAGCAAAAAATGGCAAAAAAAGAAATGTAAAAAAGCAGTTCCAGCATGGCGTAGCCTGCTTGCACCACAATTTTTTGTTTTTTAAGTATTTTTTCCATTGCTTTTGTTTAAGAAAAAATGTCCATTATGTAAAATGGCAAAGTCTTGGTAATGGTTACACTACCCTCCGTCCAAGACACCGTTATGGTAATCAGCTTTGTTCCAGGGTCATCTGTCCCGCCAGGGCTGATATCTTTCGTGGTGTTGTCGCGGTTAACACTGGATATGACGGCAGTACGGGTAAAAATGCCCACGGTGCTCGGGATAGCCGATAAAGTCCAGGTCCCCCCTGCGAAAGCCGGATAATAATTTGCGCCGGGAGTAAGAGCAGAAATATTGCTCCATCCGTTGTCCCGCAAGATGCGCACCACCTCCGCTCCCTCTTCCAACATAAAAGCGGCCTGGGTAGAGTGTAGCGCCTGCCTGGAGAGATAAACGGATCTTTGGCTAACCTCCATGGCTAGCAAGATGGAAACGCTGATGATAGACACGGCGACCAGTATCTCTACCGCCATAAACCCTCCTTTTTTAAAAAAAAATTTTATGTTGTTCGCCATTGGATAAATTAACCCCAATAAAAATGTGCTGTTTAGTCCGCACTTGCCGTTCCGGCGGCAGATATGGAAATTACTTTGCTCGCGGAGGGCGTGGATACGGTAATTGTTCCGGTTTGGTTCGGAGATCCAGAGAGCCGGTTAAAAAAAATATCTCCGTCGGGCCCACTCACGCCACCCAATGTAACATCGGAAATTGACGCGGGAGTAAGTATATTTATTTCCTCGTTAGCCGGCTCTCCGGGAGTAAAAACTATTCCTTCGAAAATTATAACTTTATCGGACTGAAAATGCACCCCGTATGAGAGAGAATTCACCGAGGAAAGCGTTTTTGATTGCGCCTTGTTCATGGCGGAAATTATGTCACCCAACGTATTTTGCAACACTTGGTTCTCTCTTAGGCGTGAAAACTGTGGACTGATGACAGCAACAATAATTGCAATTATCGCAAACACAAATAACAGCTCTATCACGGTAACTCCCCGCTTGCTTGCGTCGTATTGTAATGGCGGGCAGATTTTGTTGCAAAAATTTTTCATGAAGTTAGTTTATGCTGCCCAAAATGGAGTAAAGCGGGGATATCATGGAAATGGCGAAGAACCCAACTCCCCCTCCTATAAAAATCATTAAGAGCGGCTCTATTATAGTAGATAAATTTTTCGTTTTGTTCTCCACTTCTCCTTCGTAAAATAAGGCTATCTGTAATAACATATCGGACAACTTGCCCGTCTCTTCCCCCACCTGAATCATCTCCGACATCATCACGGGATAAAGCGAGAGGTTCGCCTCGAAAGCCTGAGAAAACGGAGCGCCTTTCTCTACCGCCGCTTTTGCCTCCTTCAATACTTTCTTATAGTATACATTTTGCACGACGTCTTCGGTTATTTCCACGGCTCGGGTAATGGATACCCCAGAAAGCAAAAGGGAGGACATTGTACGGGCGGTGCGGGCAGTATTCAGCTCTTTTGTCAGAGTATTTACCACCGGTATTTTTAAAATAACAAAGTCTATGTATTTTTCCATGAACTTTGCCCGGAAAAGAGAGAAGATTCCAACCCCAAAAACTATAATAATCACGAATGTTAATAGCAAGTTATTAGAAAAAAAGTTTCCGAAGAAAACAAGCGCCCTTGTGGAAGCGGGCAGAACGACGCCGAGCTCTTTGAATGTGCCAGCTAAGGTTGGCACCACAAAAGCGAACATTAAAACACCGATTACCACCATGGCCGACATGATAACTCCTGGATAAACCAAGGCTCCGTGTATTTTTTTTGTTAAGGAGTTTGATTTTTCCAGATTAAGGCCGATGTCGGACAAGGAGCCGGCCAGGTTGCCGGACTCCTCCCCCGCACGAACCATTGATACGAAAAGCTTGGAGAATACTTCTGGGAATTTTGAAAGTCCTTTTGAAAAAGTTTCGCCCGTGTTGATGTCGGCTATTAGCGATACCAGAACGGCGCTGAGTTTGGCATTTTTTGTCTGTTTTTTTAAAACCGAGAGCGCCCTCGACAGAGAAAGACCGGCGAGTATCATACCGCTTAAATTTTTGGTAAATATTATTTGCTCGCTTACACTTACTCTGGAAAAAATAGCGCCATTTAAGGACAGCTTGCCTGTTAATCCACTCTTGTCTTCGATAGATACCGGCGTAGATCCCCGGGAACGTATTTCTTTTGCCGCCGAAAAACGGTCAGCCGCCTCTATGGTGCTTTCGATAAATTCTCCTGTTTTTGATTTTGCCGTGTAAGAAAAAAGCATTTTATTTATAGTGAGTTTGCCGAACTACTCCGAAACGACGCGGAACACTTCTTCGAGCGTTGTTACTCCGAGCACCGCCTGGAAAACTCCGTCTTCTATCATTGTCATCATCCCTTCTTCCTTTGCTTGTTTCTCTATTTCATCCTGCGGGTTTCCTTTTACTACCATTTCCCTGATTGCGGAAGATACCTTGAGTACTTCGTGCATGCCGGTACGGCTAGAGTACCCGTCTTCAAACTCGGCGCTTTTTACCGGGCGGTAAAAAGGAATTTTTTCCCAGGTATCTTTTGCGCCGACAATGTTTTCGGCCTTAAGAAATCCTAGCACGCGCTCCAGATCGATAAATTTCGCAAGATTTTTCAGTTCTGCCGCGGATAAAAAATATTTTTCTTTGTTGGGAGTCAATTTGCGCACTAGTCTTTGCGCGATTATTGTTTTTACGGTAGCGGTTATGAGAAACGGCTCAACACCCATATCTATCAGCCTCGGAATCGCGCCCGCGGCGGAGTTGGTGTGGATAGTGGACAAGACCAGGTGCCCGGTTAAAGACGCGTTGATAGCGAGCCCCGCTGTTTCTCCGTCACGAATCTCCCCCACCATCACGATATCGGGGTCCTGCCGGAGAAGCGAACGGAGTCCGTTCGCAAACGTAAGCCCTATTTCCGGCTTCACCTGCGTTTGGTTTACTCGCGGCATTTGATATTCAATCGGGTCTTCTACTGTAGATATATTTACTTCCGGATGGTTAAGAAGGTCGAGCATGGTGTAAAGCGTAGTGGTTTTTCCGCTCCCGGTAGGCCCGGTCGCGAGCACCATTCCGGTTTTTTGCTTGAGAGAGTTGTGTATGCGTTCCAGCCCTTCCCCGTGGAAGCCCAGACTTTCCAAAGAAAAACCGTGGGAGTTTTCTTTGAGCAGCCTGATAACCGTTTTTTCCCCGAAGAAAGTGGGCAAAGTGGAGACGCGGAAAGAAATCTTTTCTCCGTTTTGCTCTATTTTAAACCGACCGTCCTGCGGCAGCCTTTTTTCGTCCAGTTTTAAATTTGACAGCACTTTTATGCGGGCCGTAATGCCCGAGCCGGCGTTTTTATCGAGCACCATCGCGTCGTGCAATATGCCGTCTATCCTGTATCGCACCGTCAATTCTTTTTCTCCGGGTTCAATATGTATATCGGAGGCATTTTGTAAAATCGCATGGAAAATAAGTGAATCAACTATTTTTACCACCGGCAAATCTTCCGCCATTTCTTTTAATTCGCTTTCTGTTTTTTCAACCTGTTTCCCACCTGCCTCTTCCACTGATTTGGAAAGCGAGCTTGATTCTTTCTGAATAATATCCTGAAATTCCGCCTTCAGGCTCTGGCGATATTGCACTAGGACGAACCGGATGGACGCCGTGTCAGTCAGCCTTGGAAGTATCTTTAGCCCAGAGCGTTTTTTTATAAAATCAATGACGGGCAGGTTATCCACGTCGAGCATTGCTACTTCCAACCCATTTTCGCTTTTTTTATAAGCAACAATATTATAGTTCCTAGCAATCGGCTCCGGAATCAGGGACAGTACCGAAAAATCTATTTTTTGGTTATTTAAACTGATGAAAGGAATGCCGAGGACAAACGCTTCCATGCGTTTCAAATCCGTCTCCGATATTTTTCCGGCGGAAAGTAAAAAATCGCCTATTTTTTGTTTTTTAGATTCGGCTTTTTCGATGGCATCCGCCAGGTCGGTTTTGGACACAAGGCCCGAATCCAAAATAAATTTCTTTAGTTGGTCTTCGTTTATTTGCATTCTATATAGTATAGCAAAAAAAATCCCCATCTGGGGATTTTTTTTGCTGACTTTTTATATTATAAAGTTAGTTCTCTTTTATGGTCGGAGACTTTTTTAGCTCCGTGCAGGAAGCGGTTGCGCCGTTGGTGCCATTACACGTCCAGGTCCACTTCGCGGCCCCGTTAACTTTATCGGTTATACTGGTAGCGGAAGAGCATAGATAGTGAGTAGGAGAGCAAGCGGGGACGACAGGATCCCCTCCGGGAGCACATGCAGGAAGAGGGGGAACACATGCTCGGGAGAGAGAATAACCATTTGCGTCGGGAGCACAGTAGCTTCCCCCGTTCGCCACACCGTTACAGGTGCGGGTTTGGGTACCGTTTCCGCAAGTCGCGCTGCAGGCACTCCAGGCGCTCCAGGCGCCATCAACAGGTGCGGGAACAGGAACATATTTCCATGTGCTGCAGTTGTTATTGTCCAGAGAGTGCCCCGCGTCCGGTTCCGCAATGAGACCGTTAACGTCGGAGACCGAGCTTTTATCCGCGCAGAATCTCACATAGTTATCTCCGGCAATCGTAAATTTAACGACTTTTTGAATAGTAGGACTGGTAGCTCCGGCGGACAGATGCTGCATGCCGGTTATCGGATAGTTTTTTAGATTGGTAGAGCCGTCCGACGAAGTGGATGTCTGGAATAAGTTTGTGAAACCAATCCCGGTATCCGCTCCTCCCTGGTTTTTAATATTCGCGGTAAAAGTAGTATTGGCATTTAATATTGCCGGTGTAGGGCTTTGGAGGACATTGATGGTCGTTAAATCAGGCCCGGATACAGGGGCGCCGGATACAGCCACATTCCGCCAGGTGCTACAGTTATCACTTTCGTTTACCACTCCTTCAGTAATACTACCAGACATAGATGTATTGTTATCGGCGCAGAATCTTACCGAACGCGTTCCTGCGGCTCCCGTGAATGTATATGAGGCAGTCGCAGTTGCGTACGCTCCACCGGCAAGAGGTCCCATTGAAACTGGAGCAGAAGCGGTAAGAGGGTTGACTGGTCCAGCCCCGTTCGGTCCGGTAGCTACCTGCATGGAGTTAGAAAAACCGGATACCGTTCCCGATGTACCAATGTTCTTAATCAAAGAAGAAAAAGAAATGGGCGTATTTAATGTAGCGGAAGCCGGATTGGGCATCACGGGGTCCGCCGTCAAATTAGGACCCGAAGAACCTACCGTAAGTGAACCCGCCAGAGGATTGACGGTAGCGCAATAATTTGAACCAGGGGGAGGAGTATTAAATGTATTACAGTATACCGTATGTATTCCCGCCTGTGAAGCTATACAGGTATAATTCGCCACTGTTCCAGTAAATCCTCCCCAGGTGCAGCCTGAAGCTCCGGTAAAGGCGGGAGTTATGGAATCAAATGTTGAACCGAAATCACATTTTATATTTATACTGCCACCGACATTGGCTGTTGCGGGGGTAAAGCTGCTTGTAGCCGTTTTTAACGCAGGAGGAGGCACGCATGAACTTGCGGCGCATTTTGTGCCGTTCCAAGAACCGGAAGCGCAAGTAGCGTTCACTGTTTTAGTGGCAAGCGTCTCCGAATTGTGGTTAAGATAGAATGTTGTATTAGGGTAACTGACAACGATATTAGGTTTTGAGGCCGGAGTTATTCCCGTGGCAACTATATTGTTCGTAGGTTTGGTAATATTTGTCGTAGCTCCTGATACCGGATAATTAATATTCAAAGTTAAAGTTGTAGTACAAGTGCCAGCATTTAAAGCAATCTGGCAGTTTGCACCTGTAAGGGTTCCACTAGTGACCACGGCGCCGCTAACCAAGACATCTCTCCAGGGACTACAGTTGTTGTCTTCTTTCGTGCCTTCATTGATGGTACCCGTATTCGTAGCCGAGCTTTTGTCCGCACAGACGCGGATGGATTTCGTGCCGGTGGTATTCCAGGAGCGGGATACGGAAACCGATCTGCTCGCCCCCGCGCTCAAGGCCGCAGTCGTCGCGGGTGCGAGAGTAACGATGCCTCCCGTGCCGCTTGGTCCTGCAGTCTGGAAAATATAGGAAAATGAGGACCCCGTGGAAGCATTGCCTATGTTTGAAATCGTGGAAGTAAATGTCTGAGCCACGTTTACTGTCGCAGCGCTGGGCGAAGGCCTAGAAGCGGTGAGGTCGGGAGTTATTGTTATGCTGGAAGATTTACTTTCCGAACAAGACGGGCTGGCGCCGCCATTGGAACCGTTGCAAGACCAGGTCCATGCCGTGGAGCCTTCCAGATTCTTTGCGCTTGTGCCTTGAGAACAGTTGTAGTGCGTGGTTGCACAAACGCCGTTGACTAGGCCCGCGATACTGCCGGCGGTAACAAAAGATGCGACGGGGGAATAACCAGTACCCGTATTATTCGTGGCGTAGCCGCGATAGTAGTATGTAGTGCCGCCGACGAGACCTGTAAAGTTTTTAGAAAATGTCGTCGGGGCAGAAACATTGGTCACTATGGGTTTGCAAATGATGGAGTCGGGGGAGCCGGAGGAAGGCAGGGAGCTGGAAGAAGTCGCGTAGCAGACACCTGCCGCTGATACCGGCGACGGACTGCCTACGGATTTCAAGGTTGCGCCGAGCGTGGCGGAGGTATCTGTAATGCTCGCGTCGGTGGGAGTGGTGACGGTGGGAGACGCAGAAGTAGGAGAAGCAAAATTGAATGTAAAGGCACAGTCGGCGGAAATTTTGCCGGAGGTGTATGAGGTTTTGGAGCTATTAGTAAAATCTCCACTTAAATCAGAACAATTGTTAGGTTCATTGGTAATGCTCGATACAGAATTTGCTGGACTATTATAAGAAATAGTAAAAGTCGCTTTACCATCGGAGTTTATGGTTTGAGTTTCGGGTGAAACCGTTCCTCCCGCAGTGCCAACTTCAGAAGTTACAGTATGGGTTACCGTTACCGGGAAAGTTTTGGTCTGGGTAGTGCAGACGGTGCCCTGCGTGCAAAGCTTGATGGAGAGCGTGTTGTTGCCAGCGGGCAGGCCTGGCGCGCTTAAAAAAGTGTTGATATAGAAAATACCCGGGGTGCCGTAGGTGATGTTGCTGTTTTCCACCTCTCGTGCCGGGTCAGAACAAAGAGTACCCTCCACTCCCTCGTAGGTTTGGATAATCTGGCCAGTGCTGATAGAGGCGGATGCAGAAGAGCCCACCGAGGCCGTCCCGCCGGACATGACGTAAGGCAGAGTAATTGTCCAGCCGCCATAATATCCAGGCAGGCCGGGGCTAAAAGACTTCTCCGCGCCGCAAAACTCCCGGAAGTGCCCCGCAGTGCCGGAAAGAATGGAATAGCTCACCTTGCCTGTCGAAGAACTATAAGAAACGTTGCCGATGTTAAAAGCGGGCTTTATGGTGTCGAAGGTCGCCGCCCCCGCCTTATAAAAAGGAATAAAAAATGCCAACAAAAATCCTGCGATGAGTAATTTTTTCATAATATAATTATACTACAATTAAAAAAAATAAGCATATAGCTTGTGGATAAAAATAATAAGTAAAATTAAAAACAGCACACCGAATCATAAGACTGGTGTGCTCTTTTTGTGGAGAGGAATTAAGGCACCCCTCTCCGATTGCCCGGCTTACGCCGATTCAGTTGCCTGACCCAGTTCCGGCCAGGGGAATGTCGAACAGACGAGTTGAGCATTCCGAAACCGATGGATACGTCTTCCAGACGCACACGGCGAACGGCACATCTTCGCCATGAAAATCTTCCCCTTCTGGAGGGGTTGCGCGGGTAGAGTACAATTTCTCCCCTACCATAAACTTGCCCTGTTCGACCGAAACGTGCCGCCCTAAAAAAGAGACGGCGGGCGGGTAGCCCGCGTATTCCGGCTTCACCCGGAAATACATCTGGCCATCCTTGACCTCGGCCGCCTCAAGCGGTCCAGCGGTCTGGTCGATAGGCGTACGCACCGTCAGGTTGATACCCGACGGCACGAGCGGACTGGGCGGTCCGACAAACTTCACTAGAAGCGCTACCGCTCCATCTGGCAAAGTCTCGCCCCACCAACGTCCACCCAAAAACCACCACGATGCCCCGGCCCCGTCGACGTTCATCTTGGTAGCGGGAGGAATCTCCACCGGTTGCAAACCCC
>DATDXF010000025.1:0-28073 GCA_036517215.1 Minisyncoccota bacterium
CAAGTTCGCCCGCCTCGGCGTTTAAAAGGAGGCGCTTAGCTTCAAGCCTTTTGTATTCCTGGGGGGAAGCCCCGCCTTTATCATTGGAAGATTTGACTTCCGCCTCATAGGCTTTCTTTCTCTGGTTGAAGGCTTCCACCCGCGCGTTAAATGCGCTTTTCTCCGATTCGTATTCCTTTTTGAGCTCGGTATATTTCGACTTGAGCGAATCGTACGAAGCTTTGTTGTCTTCCACCACTATGCCCAAGCTTTTGAGCTTGTTCGTCGCCTGTTGGCGGTAATCGTAAACCAGGTTTACTTTTAAAGTGCGTTTGCCGGAATCTTCCGGTTCATAAACAAAAAGGTTTTTGCCGTAAGGCTTCTCCCATATGGCTTCCGCTTCCGAAAGCGCGCTTATAAAGTAGCTTTTGGAAATATTGAACTCCGTATCGAAAGTCCCCAGAATGTAAGGTATCGGCTCGGCGCAGGGAACGCTTCTCTTAAAAAAAGGAAAGGCGCCCAAAAACGCATAAGCCGCGGCCCCCAAAAGAGCGAGGAGAACAAAAGTTTTTAATATGCCTCCAATTAGCCGCATGAAACTTTAAAAATTAAGGAAATTTAATAAAGGTGAATTGATGACCACGATGATGACGTACAGAAGTATGAAAGTAATCGGGATGAACCTCTCGGTATGGGAAATTGGAAAATACTTGCTTTTGTCTTTACCTTTGCCGAGAAGATGCCACTCGCTTTCAAAAATATTCGCGGGCAATTTTTTCTCCAGCGTATGGATAATCTTGAACTTAACCCGGTTAAGCTGGGTGTAAGAAAGTATCAGCCGGTACCAGCAAAAACATATCGCTATCCCCACAAAAGGCACGAGGATGGATATTACCGGGGCATTCGGAAGGTCTTTAGTTTCAAAATAACCCATGATGCCCATTATGGCGGTATTTATGCCGAGGAAAAATTCGTTTGTTTTTTGCCTGCGGTCGGAGGTGTTATTGAAGATGTGGAGGTAAATGCGATATTGGTCAATATAGTAATCCATATACCGGTCCGCGCTTTCATCCTTGTCATCGGAATAGGTGGCGATTAAAAGGCTATCTATCTGATCTCCTTCTATATTCATACTTATAGTATAGCTATTTCTCCGTCAAAGTATAGCGGTCCAGAATGGCTTCGAACATGAGAGGGGCCACTATAGTCGCGTCGGATTCGATGACAAACATGGGAGTATCCTTGGTGAGCTTATCCCAAGTGATTTTTTCATTCGGGGTAGCGCCGGAGTACGAACCGTAGGAAGTGGTGCTGTCGGAAATCTGGCAAAAATATCCCCAAGGGCGGACTGGCTTTTTAAGGTCATATTTTATGGAAGGCACCACGCATATCGGAAAGTCTCCGGAAATGCCGCCGCCTATCTGGAAGAAACCGAGGCCGGGGCCATCTTTGGCCAGCTCCTGATACCGGTCGTAAAGATACATCATATATTCCACGCCTGTTTTCATAACACTCGGGTTTACTTCGCCTGATTTGCAATAACCCGCGAAAATATTCCCCAAAGTGGAATCTTCCCAGCCGGGAACCACGATAGGCAGATTTTTCTTCGCCGCTTCGAGAAGCCAGCAATGCTCCGGGTCGCCTTCGTACTTGCCCTTTAATTCATCCGACAAAAGTACCTGGTAAAAATATTCATGCGGGAAATAACGTTCGCCTTTAGCCTCCGCCTCTTTCCATCTTTTTAAAATAATAGGCTCAACCACCCGGAAAGCTTCTTCTTCCGGAATAGAAGTATCCGTAACCCGGCGGTGCCCTTTTTCCAAAATTTTCTGGTCGTCTTCTTTGGTGAAATACCTGTAATCGGGATAATCCAGGTAGCTGTCGTGCGCGACTAGGCGGAAAACGGATTCTTCTAGGTTTGCGCCGGTGCAGGAAATGGCGTGTATTTTGTTTTCCTTTATCATGGGAGAAAGCGTGACGCCGAGCTGGGCGGAGGACATAGCCCCGGCCATCGCAAGGAGCATCTTGCCTCCTTCGTCTAAGTGTTTCCGGTAGGCTATCGTGGCGTCCTTCATGGAACGCGAATTGAAATTGTGGAACAATTTTTGAAACAATTCCAGAACCGAAATTTTGCCGTTGTTTTTTTCCATATTAAAAGAATTATACTTGCAGAAATATTTATAGTCAAACAAAAAACAGAAAGGCCTCGGGGGAAGCAGGGCTTTCCACGAGGCCGACGAACCTCGCGGTTCGCAAAAAAAAATTAGCGATTGTGTGTTTAATGAACATTGTTGCCTCCTGGCGCGCCCCCGCTTACACTAGCCGGGGGCGCGCGGGCGCGCGTGGTCATCAACGGGAAGCGACTTTCGACTTGGCTTCTTCTTCCGCTTCCGCGCACTTGACGAGCGCGCGGTCGAGGTCAATGTCCAGGTCCGCGGCGGAAAGCTGTCGCCAGCCCTCGTGGCCTTCCCGCAACTCCATGCTCCAAACCGTGCCTTCTCTGCTGGCGCGGAGCGTGGAGATTACATCCCACTTGGGCTCCGGCCCCGGCGTGTGGATATGGCTCCGCTCGAGTTCCAGCCCTCCACCGGTAAGGATGAAAGTATCCGACACCGGTTCGGTAGCGACGACGAACTTGCCGCCGAACCCGAAACGGTTGATGCAGTCGCACACCCTCTTCGTCCGCGCCGACGTGGACACGTCAGCACTCACCATGGTGACCGTCGGATGCACCGGATCGGTGTTTAGGCTGTGAACCCACCTCGCAAAGATCGCAACTAGACCTGCCCAAAAAATCAACGCCAGAATGAACCTTTTCATTTTTTTCTCAGCTCCTTCCTATTTATAATACAACGTTTTAGCATAAAATACAAGAGTGGAGCTCCCTTGGTTGTTTTTTAAATAGAAATGTGCAATAATGCTCGGAATGAATCTAGTAGCTGAAATTCTGCCCTACGCGCAGATAATCCTTTCGGGAATATTGATAACAGCGATTTTGCTCCAGCAGACGGCCGCGGGCTTGGGTGGTGCCCTGGGCGGAGACGACAGCGGAGGATTCCACCACACGCGCCGGGGGTTTGAAAAGTTTCTTTTTTACTTGTCCATTGTTTGCGCTATTCTTTTTGCTTTATTCGCATTATTGTCTATAATTATTAAGGCAACTGCCTAAACGTTTCTGTTTTAGATTTTCCAGACTTCCCATATGAATATTATGCGCAATTTTAAATTGCCTAAAAAAGACGAAATCAATTCCGTTTTCCATTCTTTCTCAAAAAAGGAATGGCTGGTATTTACGGCGCTCCTTGCCGTGCTTTTCGTCAGCACTATTTTAATAATAGAAAATATAAATAAATCGCTCATGGTAAAAGTGCCACTAAGGGTGGGAACTTTATCGGAAGGCATTGTGGGAGCGCCTCGCTTCATCAATCCGGTGCTCGCCGCCTCCCCCGCCGATCTCGATATGGTCGCTCTCGTGTATTCGGGACTTATGAGAAAAAACGGAGACGCCACGCTTGTGCCCGACTTGGCGGAAAAATACGAAGTGTCGAAAGACGGCCTGACTTATACCTTTACCCTGAAAGAAAATATATATTTCCATAACGGAAAGCCGGTCACGCCGGATGATGTGATATTTACCATAAGCAAGGTCAAGGAGCCGGTCCTGAAAAGTTTGCGCAAAGTAGACTGGGAAGGGGTTACTGTAACGAAAATAGACGACAAAACTATCCAGTTTTCTTTGAAACAGCCTTTCCCTTCATTCCTAGGAAACGCGACTTTGGGGATAATGCCCGAGGCTTTATGGAGCGGCTCCCCCATAGAGTTAAATGATGCGAATACCTCCCCTGTAGGATCCGGGCCATATATGATAAAAAGCGCCGCACGCGAGCCTTCCGGGGTTATCGACTCGTATGAACTTTCGTCTTTCGAAAAATTCGCGCTGGGCGAACCTTATATAAAAACCATGAACTTGCATTTTTACGCAAGCGAAGAGGATATGGTGCGGGCGCTGGAAAACAAAGTAGTGGACCAAATAAGCTCCCTCTCCCCGCTCAACGCGGAAAACCTGAAAGAAAGAAACTTCCATGTCGAGTCCTCCGTGCTCCCGAGGGTGTTCGGGCTTTTCTTCAACCAGAACCAGAACCAGCTTTTCACCGACAAAGCCATAACCAGGGCCATAGACCGGGCCACAGACAAGGATAAGATAGTTCGTGAAGTCCTGTTCGGATACGGAGTCGCTATTGATGATCCTATCCCGCCGAACATGATAGCCTATCAAACCTTCGACACCAAAAGTACAGCCTCCAGGGAAGACATTTTGAAGGACATCGAAGCGAGCCTGGCCAAAGATGGCTGGTCCAAAGGCCCTGACGGATTTTTGCAGAAAGTTACAACAGGCAAGAATAAAAAGAAAACCGCCGCGGACTTGGCTTTTTCTATATCGACAGGCAACGCTCCGGAACTGACCAAGGCGGCAGAGCTCATCAGGCGGGAACTTGCCGACATCGGCATGAAAGTGGACATAAAAACTTTCGAGGTAGGAAATCTGAACCAGAGCGTCATCCGCCCGCGCCAGTATGACGCGCTACTCTTCGGACAAATCATCAACCGCGAATCCGACCTGTTCGCTTTTTGGCATTCTTCGCAGCGCAACGACCCCGGCCTCAACGTGGCAATGTATACCAACGCGAAAGTCGATAAAATTTTAGAAGACGCATCCGTTACGCAGAACGAACAGGCGCGCATTAAAAAATACGCCCAATTCGAAAGCGAAATAAAAAAAGACATGCCCGCCGTCTTTTTATACAGCCCTAATTTTATTTACGCGCTCTCGGGCGAGCTGAAGGGGCTGTCTATCAGCCACATCACTTCCCCGGCGGACCGTTTTTCAAACATCCATCTCTGGTATACGGGGACGGAAAATGTCTGGAAAATATTTAATTAAAATAATGAACGAAGTGAATATATTTTAATAACCCTGTTAAACCCTGCCCAAGGCAGGCCTCGCACAGCGAGGATTTAACAGGGCAAAGATTTTAAACTCACTGCGCTCGAAAAAATCATTAATGAAAAAAACAAGACTATCTTTCAGCTCAATAAGCATTGAACCTGCCCGCAATGCTACGCATAGCGTTGCAGGCGGGGATAAAAAATCTGTCCACGCTGTGCCCGGACACACAAGAGACAGTACGCACAGGACCCATGACAGGAAAAGAAACACAAAAACCTCCACTTACCAATATTCGAAAAACGGACAAGGGGGGCGGGGAGGCCGCTCGTATAACGGCAATAGCCAAAATAAAAAGGAGAGCGAGAGTAAAATTCCACCGACCGAAAAAGGGGTGCTCCGTATTATTCCATTCGGTGGGGTAGAGGAAGTCGGGAGAAACATGCTAATCGTAGAATCCGAAGACGATATAATAGTCCTCGACCTTGGTTTTCACTTCATAGACGAAGAGGAGGCTCTCGGCGCGGACTATACCCTGCCGAACTTCAAATATATAGAAGAAAGAAAGCATAAAATTCGCGCGGTGGCCATAACCCACGGGCACCTGGACCATATCGGCGGCATACCCTTTATCATGGAACGCATCGGCAACCCGCCCATATACACGCAATACCTGACGAGCCTGATGATAAAAAAACGCCAGGAAGAATTTGTGGGCAAACAGCCGCTCGATATACGCGTAGTCGACCAGGAAAGCAAGGTAAAATTCAACCAGCTGTCACTGGGATTTTTCCCGGTCTTCCACTCTATCCCCGACTCCATGGCGGTAATCATAGGAACGGACTACGGGAACGTCGTGGTTTCCGGAGACCTCAAAATGGAGCACGAAAATGGCAAGCCCACGCCGGCAGAAGAAAAAAAATGGGACCGCTTGGGTAAGGAAAAAAACCTGCTTATGATAGCGGACTCCACCAACGCGGAAGTGCCGGGTTTTTCCATTTCAGAAAAGGAAGTGCAGAAAAATATCGAGGAGATAATCAAGACCAACAAAGGCAGGCTGATTATAGGAACTTTCGCCTCTCAGTTCGACCGTATGATAAAGATAGTGGAAATATGCGAAAAGTATAACAAGAAGATAGTAGTCGAGGGGCGCAGTATGAAATCAAACATAGAGATAGCGAAATTAGCCGGGCTTCTGAAAACAAATGAGGAAATATTCATAAACGCGCAGGATATGGAAAATTACTCTCCGGACAAAATAGTCATTATCGCGACCGGCGCCCAAGGCGAAGAGTTTGCCGCTCTGATGAGAATGGCTACCAACAATCATAAATACATCAGGCTGAACTCTAAAGACACAATTATTTTCTCTTCGTCTGTCATCCCCGGGAACGAAGTTAATATCCAGAAATTGAAAGACAACCTCTACCGCCACGACCTCAAGCTCATCCACTACGGGATATCCGAAGTGCATTCCGGAGGGCACGCGCGCCAGGAAGACCTGGTCTGGATAAACAAAACGGTGCACCCAAAATTTTTCATGCCGGGCTACGGAAACCATTCCATGCTCCGCATCCACGCCCAGCTCATTCATGACCGAAACGGCATGGCGAAAGAAAACATAATTGTACCAGACAACGGCACGATAGTGGAAATCGTGGAAAAAGGCTCCAAGATAACCACCCGCAAGGAAAAAGCTCCGGCTTCCATGATGGTGGTGGACGGACTTTCTATCGGCGACGTGCAGGATGTTGTGGTCCGAGACCGGGTCATGCTGGCGCAGGACGGAATGTTCGTCATCATCGCGCTGGTGGACCAGAAAACAGGCAAACTGAAAAAATCCCCCGACCTGATATCCCGCGGATTCGTTTACCTCAAGGAGAACCAGGAGCTTTTGCGCCAGGTCAGAATCAGTATAAAGAAAATGATTGAGGAAGAAACCGCCCGCATGAAGGTCGTGGACTTCGACATAATAAAATCAAACGTGGGCGAAGGAATATCAAAATTCTTATACCAGAAAACCGCCAAGAGGCCGCTCGTCATCCCCGTAATCCTAAGCGTTTAAAAAAGAATGTTCAAGGACAGCCCAAAACTGAAAAATATCTTCTTTGTGGGGTTTTTGGTTTCTCTCCATCTTGCCCTTACCGCCTACATAAACTCAAGTCTTCTCGCCACCTTCGTAGATGAAAAGCTGGTAGGTATCGCTTACGCCTTTGGCTCATTGGGCTCACTATTAGCTCTCCTATACGCCCCGAAAATATTCGGTAGGCTGGGCGGACAAAAATTCCTGCTTTTGACTTCCGGCTTGAGCTCTCTCTCGCTCCTCGCTCTCGCCTACGCCAAAAACGCGTGGATAGCAATTCCGGTATTCATTATTTATTTCGCACTAAACACACTACTCCTATTTTCTCTGGATGAACTTCTGAAGATATTCTCCAAGGACTCATCTACGGGAAAAATCAGAGGTTTTTATATCGCGGTTATAAATATAGCCTGGATACTCTCCCAGGTGGCATCGGGAAAAATATTGGTTGGATTTCAATTTAAAACTATTTATATAATTGCCTTTGTTATAATGGTTTTATTTTTCCTCGCCTCACTTTTCGGCCTGAGAAAAATACCCGACCCGAAATACGACGAAGTAAAAAATTTAAGGTATATAAAAGAATTCTTCCAAAACATAAATTTGTTCCGCGGATACGTCTTGAGCTTTTTGCTCCAATTTTTCTATTGCTGGATGGTCGTTTACACTCCGATATATTTGTCCGCCCACCTAGGATTTTCCTGGGCGGAAATAGGCACAATCTTCGCCATAATGCTTATTCCTTTTTCAATTATCCCCTTCCACTTGGGAAGATACGCGGACAAGGTCGGGGAAAGACGCCTCCTGATATCGGGATTTGCGATAGCTGCCGCCGCGACATTGTCCCTTTTCTTTATTACGGAACATTCAATATGGATATGGGCGGCGCTTTTATTCATTACCCGGATCGGAGCCGCCACCATAGAAGTAATGAGCGACGCTTATTTTTTCAAACACATAAAGCCGGAGAACGAAGAGTACGTGGGGGTGTACAGAAGTGCCGCCCCCGTATCCTACCTCATAGGCCCGCTCCTCGCTTCTGTAGTATTCCTATTTGTGCCGGAATTCAATTACCTATATCTGGTCCTCGGAGCCATCATGCTTTATGGAGTATATTTGTCTTCCACCATAAACAGAGACGACATCTAGCTACCATTAAGCAGCCGATTTTTATAAATTTTCTCTTTGTACGGTTTCAAGCGTACAACCTTCACAGAGATACCTTTTTTGCTTAAATCTTTTTTTAGATTTTTAACATAGGCTTTTTGGTCATAACCCAGGGCGATGACATCCGGATGTATTTTTATAATATGCGGAATATGATTTTTTATACCAGAGAGGATAACCTTGTCCACTACTCTGCTCTCCTTTATCAAAGCCATTCTTTTTCTTTCGTCATTGTACGGATACTTTCCCTTTATTTTAAAAACATTTTTGTCTCGCGCAATAGATACGATTAAAAAACTCCGCTTTGCCAAACGCCTGGCTTGTTTGAAAAGGTTTAAATGCCCTAAATGCAGGCCGTCGAAGGTTCCGAACACCATTATCCTTGTCCGTTTTGGCCAAATTCGTTTTTCCACAGTTCTTTTCCGCCTCTCCGGCGGATCGCCGATGAGGCGATTGACTCTTTTTACCATTTTCTTATTATACCAATTTTCCCTTATCCACAGCTAAAATTGACAGTAAAAAAAAATAGCATACAATGAAATTGTTCCTTTTAAAAACTAAAAAGAAGTGATTGGGGAAACCGGTTAGATTCCGGTACAGTGCCGCTACGGTAAGCCGTGCAACTTTTTTGCAGGGACAAGTCCGACTACCAATCATTTTATTATTCCCGAGCAGGATAAGCCCCTCATTTTTGAGGGCCCAAAATTCTGCCCGGCAGGATTTTTTTGTTTTAATTTATGTGGAAATTCATATTAAAAAATAAAGTAGCAATAGTGGTCTTGTTCCTTGTCTCTGCCTTTTGCGTGCTTTTTTTTACCGCGGATAAAGAGGTTTTACCAGAAAGTATCAAAATCGCTTCTGAAAATACGTCATCTCCGTATCAGGAAAAAACAGCCCCGGAACCCAAAACAATTAAAACAGTTTTGGAAGTAAACGACACTCGTCATGAAAGTGAAATTATAGACAGCATAAGTGTTTATGATTTTATGGATAAGCTTCGAAACGAAGGGAAAATAAATTTTTCCGAAAAAACTTATCTCGGCATGGGAAAACTTATTATTTCTATCAATGACGTAAAAAGCAATGGTCAATATACGTGGATTTATTATGTTAATGATAAAGAAGCCGAAGTCGGGGTTTCAAATTATAAGATAAATCCCGGCGATGTCGTGTCCTGGAGATATGAAAAGGTGCATTATTAATTAATATTAAGATTATGAAAAATATAAAAAAGTTTTTGCAGGTTTTGTTCGTTGCAATAGTATTATTAGCGTCAATGGGAGGAGTGGCTCGCGCGCAAGAGACACCTGTGCCGGACCCTGTAAGCGTTCATTTGAACATTATTGCGGATTCCGGTCCAATATATGACGAAGATCTGACGATCAGCGCCTGCGATAACGATAATGAAGAAGCCACGGAAGACCTGCGGGTAACGGCATATTGCGCCGTTCTGCAATCAGGGCACGATAGTATCTGGTCGTGGTTCGGCTCTGACGCATTTCTAGATTCGATTGACTCCACTATAAATAATGACGGTAACAACGGCATTTACTGGGGATGGTTTGCGAATCTGGGGCTCGGGCAAACAGCCCTTAACAAATACACCCTGGAAGAAGGTGATTCAATTTTACTTGAATATAACATCGCCCCAATGAAGATTGCCGTGAGCTCCGAAACACCGGCTATCGGAGACACGGTTACCATTACCATTGAACAATCCGATTATAATTCTCTATATACCGACACCTGGAGCCCCGCCGCGGGAGGAAAATTGGTCGTTGGTTCCGATATTTTTGATCTTGACGCTAATGGAACATATTCTATCGTGGTCTCGGATTCGGCTTCGTTTACGGTAAAAGGACAAAAGGAGGGCTTCGTGGACACGGCCGATATAACGATCACGCCGGATTCTCCGGGTCCTACCTCGTCTTCTTCCGGCAGTTCCAAAAAAAATAAACCAAAGGAAGAAGTCCTGGGAGCTGTAACCAAAGCATCTTTTGACTTAAATAAAGCTTTTACTTTTCTGATGGCCCAGCAAGCAGATAATGGCGCTTTTGGAGAAGACATATACACCGACTGGGCCGCTATCGCCATTGCATCTATGGAAACACAGTCGCAAACAATACAGCCGATATTAGGGCTTGTAAAGAATTTGTCGGCAAATAAACCCGCCGGTACGCTTTTGACGGATTATGAACGGCATGCAATGGCGCTGATGGCGTTCGGACTCGACCCGTATAATACCAACGGGGAAAATTATATTCAAAAAATAGTTTCCGCTTTTGACGGCAAGCAATTCGGAGACATAAACGAAGACAATGATGATATTTTCGCTTTGATAATTCTAGAGCACGCGGGATACGGCACAGAAGAAAAAATGTTAAAGGAAAGCATCTCATTCGTACTAGGCCGGCAGAAAGAAAATGGTTCATGGGATGAAAGCATTGATATGACTGGTGCCGCTTTGCAGGCTTTGTCTATCTTCAAAGAGGATGACCAAGTAAAGCCAGCGCTGATCAAGGCAAAAGAATTTCTGAAAACAACTCAAAAAGACAATGGCAGCTGGAACAATGATGTTTCTTCCACAGCTTGGGTGATAGGAGGAATCATGTCTCTTGGTGAAAAACCGGCAGACTGGACCAGGAAAGAAACCTCCCCCCTCGATTATCTCTCGACAATACAAGATACCGACGGAGGAGTGAAAGATGAACTCATAAAAAACAAAATATGGAAGACCGCATACGTGGTCTCTGCGCTCTCCGGCAAAACCTGGAATCAGGTTTTGAAGAAATTCGAAAAGAAGGAACCGCCTCAAACTCAGGTAACTATTGAGGCACCAAAGCCGATCGCGCAAAAGCCAGTCCAAAAATCCGCGCAAAAGCCGAAGATTGCGGCACCGAAAATAGAAATTGCCGCTGATCCTAATACCGTTTCAGCAATATCCACTCCTGTTTCGTTACCGCAACCACTCGAAATACAACCAACACCGCAACTAGAGGAAAAAGGCTGGTTCACGAAATTGTTAGAAAATATTTTCGGATTTTAAAATAAAGCTACCGCCCAAGGAAGAGGAATCATAAGAAGCATGAGAACTGCCCCGAGGAGTGCCATATTCTTTGTGAAATTAATTCTTTCACCCATTTTTGCCATTTGGTCAGTAACTTTCCAATATTGATGCATTTTTAGTGATGCAACAAACAAGAAAACTGCAAGTAATAATACGGAGTATCCTATGTAAACACCGAGCAATATCCCCAATCCACCCAAAACCATCATTAAACCAGAGAGCAACACTCCCTCTCTCGGCATTGGTACACCTTTTGACTGTGCATAGCCCGTGAGCCCGGCAACGTTTTTGAAATGGCCGTAGCCGCTCATAATGAAATAACCGCCCAATAATATCCTTCCAAAAACAAACAGATAAATGTACAACATAATATATTTGATTAAAGCTACTAATAATTTTATTATACTCCAATATCCGTTTTTGTCTCTGCCGCGCCAGTTGCTCCTCCACCCCAGGACCACTCGGGTTTTTCGCCCTTAAAGTAACAGGTAGCAATAAGGACAAGAGACAAGAAAACAAACCGCGGCGCAAAATGTATAAGGGTATCATCCATATAATGCCGGGAAAGCTGTATGAACCTGAAATCTGCGACCAGCAAGGCGAGGTAAATGAAAACTGCCCCCCAGCCCTCCACCGTAGCAGGTATCCAGCCCCAGCCGAACATCCCTCTTTTGAACCAAAGTTTTTCCTCCGTGTTTTTTGTTTCGCTCATAAATTTTAATTTTTATTATAAGTAGCTATCGAAATAGAAAGCGTGGCAGGTGTATCCTCCGGCGAATACAGCTTTCTTTATCATATAACTATTCTAACATAGAGCCGTATGGGGTATAAAATTATTGCATTTATTGTTATACTGTATGTATGAAAAATTACAATGCAAAAACAACTGAAGGTAAATGTCCATTTTGTGAAATTGCTGCACAACATATACAAGCTAGAACTTTTTGGGAAGATTCTGAATTTATGGCATTTTTAGCTATTGATCCAAATACCGAAGGATTTTCGTGTGTAATTCCTAAAAAACATTTTGGAAGTGACGTGTTGAAAATGCCTAATGATGTTTTAAGTAATTTAGTCATTGCCGCTAAAACAGTTTCCGAAATTCTAGAGAATTATTACAAAGATGTAGGAAGAGTTGGATTAATAATGGAAGGCACTGGAATTGATCATGCCCATATAAAATTAGTCCCATTACATGGAACAGAAAATTTAAAGAGTGGCATTTGGAAACAAGTTTTGAGTGAGAAAGAGTTTTGGTTCAATAAATATGAAGGCTGGATATCTTCAGGAAGTGGACCAATGGCTGACCGTGAAAAATTAACAGAACTTGCAGAAAATCTTAAACGAAGTCAAAAGTAATTTACTTTTTCCATTCTACTATCTCCCCTGCTTCAATTTCAACCTTGTCAGCTTTACGAAGTTTTCTTATTTTGTCATTTTGCAAAATGTTGTAATGCTTTATTTTATCCAATTCTTCGTCAACCCCCCAGAGGTCGCCTTCCATTACCTCCCAACCATTTTCAAAATCATTTAAATTAAGCAATACAGAATATTGCCGTAAAGTTTTTGTTCCGTCGTTTAAAAAGTACTCGTGAAAGTAAGACATGGCTAGCTCCCGGAGAGTTTTATACACGGGTTCGCGATACCGCAAAACCGAATGGTTGGTCTTGGATAAAGCTCCCCAGAGGTTACCTATTTTAAACGGCACTATGACGTGGTCAAAGTCTTTCTTGGAAGATTTCAGGCACAAAAGATATGGGTTAAATCCGTGCCTGGAAAGTATGTATGCCCCCAAGAGCGCCCCTTCCAGGCAATGCGCGTTCCCCGCCCTCAGCGTAAAAAGCGGGCTTTTTAACGTGTCGCCATTCTTTTCAAAATTAAATTTAAGACCATTCAAGTAATCCTGGACTTTCGCCGGCGTGTTCAGTTTTCGGAGGAGCGCATTTTCTTTTTTGTTAAAACCGTGCATTCGTTGCCTTATTTTTTTTGAACAAGAATATTAACTCCGAACGGTGTCGCGCCATTTAAGTAAAATACGTAGCCATTTGAAAATGAGCTTTTATTATAGACAGTCCCTAGGTGTACTTCTGACGGAACAAGTATCGTACTGCCCGATATTTCGAAGTCGGCTGAAATTTCGCCTGCCCAGATGCATTGCACCCCGGGCTGGCACCTGGAATCATTGATTGCTTTCAGTTGCACGGAAAGACCGTCAAAAAAAGTTATTTTATCGTTTAACCTCATGGCAATCGGATCGCCGAAGCCGTAGCGACCAGCGGCCGGCTTTGGAGGCTCCGGTGTCTCCTCGGGGGTAGGCTCTGGAGACGGCGTTTGTACAGGAGGCGGAATGACAACATCTTTATCTTCTCCTTTTTTCTTTTTTGAAATAAAAGTAAGGAAGCCTACCGCCAGGATGAGTAAAACAACTAAAATAATTATGGATACTTTACCTGATTTCATAAAATTTTTTTGTTAAATATTTTTTATTGCTTGTCGTCTCCCGGTTTCTTCAAATCCGCCATTTGCAGCGGGCTTTGTATCTGCGGAGGGGTCATATCTATCTCCCCGAATTGTTTTTCGTAATTTTGGACCTGGCCCGCAATCCACGCGGCAATACTTTTCATCACTTGGGGTGTGGTCGCGAAAGAATCCAGGTTATTCCCCGAAGTAATGGCGAAATAAAAAATTCCTTTTCCGTGCGACCCGATGGCGCCGTCGATAAATTTCTTCGGCAGCTGGTTCATGTCTATTTTTGCTGGATCAATCATATATTTCTTATTATAACATAATAAAGCGCTACTCAAACTCCGTCGTCGCCGGAGGCTTGGTGGTCCAGTCAAAAAATACGCGGACGATTTTAGGATGTTTTATTAGAGAGCTGATGATCTCCTCGCAGACCGGTTTTTCCAGATAAAAACCTTTAACGGTCATGAAATCCACGGTTTCTACCGTGCGAACCACAATAGAGTAACCGTATACCCGGCCGTCCCCTTTCACCCCGACGGTATTAACTCCGAGAAGGGCGACGACTGTCTGGGAAATTTTGTCGTAAACATTATGCTTTTTTAGGATCTCGGCTACTTCATGGTCCGCCTCGCGCACGATTTCCAATAGCTCGTTATCAACCGGCACCCCGACTACACGCAAGTAAAGGCCGGGCCCCGGAAAAGGCTGCCTGTTTGCTAAAAGTCCACCCAAGCCGAATTCGTGGGCAAGCTCGCGAACTTCGAATTTGAAAAAGTCGGACAGAGGCATAACCTCTTTGAGCCCTAGATTTAGGTCAACGTTGTGGTGGGTTTTTATGAGCGCGGACGCCCCGGCGCTGCCCGACTCTATCAGGTCGGTCGCAAGCGTTCCCTGCAGCATATGGGTAGCTCCGAAACTTTTCGCCACTTCTTTGAAAACTTCCCCGTATACCGCGCGGAAAGCGGCGCGTTTTCCCTCGGCGTCTACGGTCTCCCCGATACTTTCCACGAATTTATTTTTATACCCGTCTATGACTTCCAGCTTTATGCCGGCTTTTTCCGCTATGGCCCGCACATGCGCGATTTCATCTTTGCGCATTCCGCCGGTGTCTATCATAAAAGCCTTGAGCTTGTCGCCAAGTGCCGGCGCCAAGATTGCGGCCAGGGTCGTAGAGTCCACACCTCCCGAAACACCAATAATAGCCGTACCGTCTCCTAATATTTTTTTTGTATTTTCGCGGATTTCATTTATCACGTCTTTCTTGTCGTAATCGCGGACGCAGCCGGCTATGCCGCTCACAAAATTATTTAAAATGATATTTTCATCTTCGGTCTGCTCCACCTCCGGGTGAAACTGCACCGCCCAAAGCTTTTTGTCGGCGCACTCCATGGCTTCTATTACGTTCCCGGAAAGAGAGGTCGCGGTAACATCAAACCCGGTGGGAGGATTTTTCACCGAATCCCCGTGGCTGGACCAGGCGTTTATGGTCTGGGGCAGATTCTTGAAAAGCCTGCTCTCCGTTTTCAGGGAAACGGTTACCGGCCCGTAAGATTTTCCCTCTTTTACGGCCTGGATGGAATTTTTGTCGTGAAAATGCGCGAGCCATTGCATTCCGAGACAAATCCCGAGGATAGGCGCTCCGAGGCCGATTATCCCTTCCGGAATTTCCGGCGCATCGGCATCGGATATGTTTATGGTTCCGCCCGAGAGGATTATCGCTTTTGGTTTGTTGTCCTCCGCCCATTTTAAAGACTGATCCGGAGGCAGGATGACCGAACGGAAACCCAAATAGCGCAGACTGCGCCTGATTATCTCCGTATATTGAGAACCCAGGTCAACGATTAAAATCTGAATGTTTCTGTCTTTCATTTGTGCAATTGTATCATATTACTCATGTTAAAAACAAAAACTCCGGGCATCCGCCCGGAGTTTTTGTTTTTATTTCCCTCGGCCATAGCCCCTTGGCCGTAGCCAAATGGGCGAGGCCTACGGGCGAGGCTTTTTCGCTTTCTTTGGTTTTTTTACGTCTTTTCGATATGCGTTGTTTCCTTTTCCCATATGATTTTTAATGAACGAAGTGACTATAAAAATCTTTACCCTGTTAAATCCTCGCTCTGCGAGGCCTGTCTTTAGCAGGATTTAACAGGGTTCTTAAAATATATTCGCTTCGCTCATTATTTTAATTAATAATATTTTAATCCTCGGATTTGTAAAAATGAGCGACCAGAACAATGGCAATCAAGGCTATATACCCGCTTAACGCCAGCATTGGGAAAGAAATATATCCGCCGAATTCACTGATTAATTGCTGATAGCACGACACCCCTGAAGCATCACAAGGTAAACTTGAGCTGTTGCCGAAATAGTAGAAAAAATTCTGATAAACGGAAAAAATCAAGCCTACGGCGAGCATAGGCAAGGTATATTTTACAACTTTCCTGTCTTTGGACCATATGGCTGCGCCGAAAATAAAAACCAGGGGGAACATGAAGACTCTCTGGTACCAGCATAAGTAACACGGCACAAAACCAATTATCTCCGAGTAAACCAGGGAAAATAAAGCGGAGAGAAGCGTGATTATAAAACCAAGCGTAAGATAGTGCTTGTCCACAAAAGCCAAAAATTTATTCTTTTTTGGCCCCAGAAAAAGCACCACGAAGGCAGCTACGGCAAAAATTTGCATCAATATTGCCCCAACCCCCAGAAACATATTGAGATAGCGTACGTTTTCTATATTCATATTATTGCGGCAAGACGCAAGAAGTTTTGTCGGCCAGTTGCTGTAGAGTAAGCTCGCCGGTCAAGCGTGAGCCGTCGGCAAATTCCCAAGTAGGGTAGCTTTTTATTTTTTTGTCTATACATGCCGCTGTCTGCCCTTTGGCGTCAGCGGTGGAACATTCGACATAAGGCAGGAGCTTGGCGGAAGAGCCGAAAAGTTTTTTCGTAGCCTGGCAGTGCGCGCACCAGAACGCCCCGTAAAAAACGGCGCCTTTTTCTTCCAGACATTTAGTAAATTCGTCGTACTTGCCCGGGCCGGCAGGCTCTGTCGCTGTATTTACCCTCAAGAGAACTGTCGCGATGGTGCCTAAAACCAAGATACCTATTACCGAAATGAAAATTTTTACATTGTTGTCCATAGTTATGAAATTATATCAATTAAAAATATCCAAGGCAACTTAAAAACTTAGGAAGGAATATAATAAGCCCGACCAGTATTGCCGTAAATACGGCGAGTAAGACGGCGGCGGCGGCCACATCCTTTGTGTCTCTGGCGTACGGATGGTATTCCGGGGAGGTCAAGTCTATATCTATCTCTATCGCCGTATTTAGAGCCTCGGTAACGAATACGAAACTGATAGAAAATACCAAGGCGATCCACTCAAGGGAGGAAACATCAAAATAAAACCCGAGCACTACAACGATGAGCGCCACTATTCCGTGGGTAAGCAGGTTTTTAGTGGTCATCCAAAAAACTTTCAGCCCGCGGAACGCGTTTTTGAATTTTTCCATGGTTTTAACTTCCCGCCATGCTTTTTTTTCTGCCTGGGGATCCATCCCGGTACTAAAATTTTAAACTGTTAATAATAGTGGTCATTTTGTTTTAATCAAAAATTTAGTACGGGATAAATCTTTATTCAACTTTCAGAGTTCCCCACATTCCCATTGCCCGGTGAGAACCTATAGAACAATAGTACTGGAAACTTCCCGTTTTATCCGCGACAAATTCCACTGTTTGTTCTTGCCCGGTCTTTATCACATTTGTGGCGACCTTGAACTCGTCTATCTTGAAATCGTGAGTTCCATCCCCGTTTTTGAAAGTAATTTTTACCGTGTCTCCTTTTTTAACAGATATAACAGAAGGACTGAAAGAGAAATTTTTTCCCGTAACCGTAAATTCTTTTACGGCCCCGACCGTGGTTTTAACGTCCGCGTTCAGATCTAAAATAGTGTCCGCAGAAGAAGTATCTGTGCTCGTATTTACGGGAACAGCTTTGTTTTCGCCTTCTCCCACTACCGGGGCTTCCGCCTGCTTGTTCATCCCAAGCAAGTACCACGCCCCTATCAATATGACTACCAAAACAATAATTGTGATGTATGTGTTTTTCATAATGTTATTTTATTAATTTTGTAATGTCTCATCTCGCAATTTTTTATACCAGGCCAAATTTTCGGGAAGCGGCGTACCGCTCTTTTCGTATTCTTTTATTTCCTTGTCCATTCTATTCCTGTCGTCCCAGCTATAGTCCGAATACTTTGTAAGCTTTGGAATTTCAGCGCTTCTTAAACTCTGCACTACCATACCGGACTGTACTGGCTTTGTTGGCTGTGATTCTGTCCCCGAACGGAATTTCATATTTATATTATACCATTATAAAAAATGAAAAAGTCCGGCCTGTGGATATTTACTGAAATTGGATGTATATAGGACGTGGGTTTAATTTGAGAAGTGTCTCCGGAGTCATCAGGGTGGTTCCCGGTGTCAAAACGTCATTTTTGTAAAATAGCTTGAAGCCGGCAAACTGCACGGGTTCCGGGTAGATGAAGTGCTTGTAGGTGCCTATCTTTTTCGCCTGCCCTCCCCAGCCGTCCATATGCATGACGATTTGCACTTCCGGCTGAGTTCTTATTTCTTTATAATTGGTAACCATCTTCTGCGTATAGCGGTGAACGACGAGTATTTTCGGAGTCAGATTATTTTCTTTGACCAGCTTCGAGAGGTATTCCGACGCGAAATTTATATCGGAAGCATCCACTGTTCCGACGACTTTACCGGGACGTATGCCGCTCTTCATTGAAAACTCCGGGTCAATCCCCAGATGCACGTTCGGCATTTTTAAATACTTTTCTAGGAGCGGAACTTCCGTCTGCACATTGGAGAATCCGACCTGCACGTCGAGAAATACGATGGCGCCGATTTTTTCCGCCATTTTGAGTACTTTGTCTATTTCCGTAAACGGCATGCGGGCGCGGTATTTGCCGCTCTCTCCCGGAGCCGCCTGCGCCACAACTGCGATGTAATGAAGAGCCGGCATAACGGGTGTCTCGGGGTCCGCGGTTTCCCATTTCTTTACTTCCACCGCGAGCCGGGAGAGCATCTCTCCTTCCGGATATTGCCCGAGAACACCCATTTTGGTGGAATACAAGTTACCGTAGTAAGCGATGATACGGTGAAAAGGCAGAAGGGCGCCCGCGTTCGGATACTCGGTCTTAACCGGCCAGATGTTCGGCTTTTGCGGAGGCGGCGGGACCGTAACCGTGGATTTCGTAATAGTGCCATCCTTGTTCTTCACGCTGACTACCTTGGTGGTGGGCAGAGGCGGAGCCGGATTATTCGCGAGAGCTGTCATCTTCTCGTCAAAAAGCTCTTTATTGAGAGGTGGAATCTCGCGGACCTCCGGCTTGCGCTCGGGAGCGGCCAGTTGCCCGGAAACTTCGGTCTTGCTATAAGAAACCATGGTACTGAAATATTCCGGGAACAGGAAAAAGAGCGATGCGACAACAACCGCAGCCCCTAAAAAAATCCTGGTTTTCGTAATCATTGATATGCAGTATAGCAGATATAATGTTCCGGCAAAAGGAGACTTACGCTATCAACTTCGCTATCTCTTCTGTGTTGTAAAAATGAGACACTTTCATATGGACAACCCGGATGCCAACCTTGTTCAGCACTTCATCCACGAAATGGTCCTTCGCCGGCTTTTCCTCCTCCGCGTGAGCGCTATGGGAACCGTGTCCGCCCTCGGCTTCGTGCACGCCCGGGGAATTGTGGACGTTATGGTCGAGCTCTATCACAAGCTTCGGAGTAAATGACTCTCTATAAAAAATGGCAAAGTCCACATGCCTTCCTACTGTCGGATCCGTAGGAGAATATTCCCAATGACGCTCATTCCCCACGTGCACCAGGTTCGAAAGATCAAGCTTCGGCAATATGAGATACTCGCCTTTCACCGCTTCCTCAAGCGCCCTGAAAAAATCCTGCTCTTCCGCAGACAATAAAAATTCTTTTTTAAAATAAGAGGTGTATTTGGTATGGTCGTCGCTTATGTATTTTCTGAATATCGGCGCATAGTAAAAAGAAGCGAGCGCGGTTAATATGATTAATGCGATAAAAATGATAGCCATATTCAATAATATAGACGAAATGAAAACCCTTTTATAACATCACTATAACATTTCTTGTAAAATAAGACTTTTTGGGGTAATGTATGGAAGTAAATAAGAATTTTGGGAGACGTCCCTAATGGTAATCGCCTCATCGGCGACCCGCCGAAAAGGCGGGGGCAAAAAATGTTTTATACATACATATTAAAAAGTCAGAAAAATGGTAGTTTGTATATAGGAAGTACCGATAACTTGAAACGTAGATTTATTGAGCACAATAAAGGTCTTGGTGGAGTTTATACGAAAAACAATAGGCCGTTTATCTTAATTTATTACGAGGCATATCTATCTTATAAAGATGCAAAATTATCGGAGAAATTTTATAAAACAGGATATGGAAGAGAAGTTTTAAAAGGCAAATTGAAAAATTATTTAAAATAATCTTGTTTCTGCTCAAAGCTGGGAGATCGTCTAACGGTAGGACACATCCCTCTGGAGGATGTTATCATGGTTCGAATCCATGTCTCCCAGCCTTGTGCAGAAACGCTCGTAAGGTATAATAAAAATCATGCAATTTCTTGTAATTGGTAGAGACGGGAAAGACAAAAAATCAGAGGAACGCCGAATGGCTGTGAGGTCAGCGCACCTTAAATTAGGTGACAAGATGGAAAAGTCAGGTAATAGATGGTACGGCTGTGCAATGTTAAATGACAAAGGTAAGATGATTGGTTCAATGGCTGTTATGGATTTTCGATCTAAAAAAGATTTAGAAAAATGGTTAAAATCCGAACCGTATGTTGTAGGTGGTGTATGGAAGACAATAGAAGTTCACCAATGCGATGTTAAAACCCCCTGGAAGTTTAATAGAACAAAGAAGTTTTTCAAATCAAGGAGTTAGGTCTAAAAAGGTTCCAACATCGTCCCAGACGGTCAGCAAATTCTGGTATAATTAAATAATGAAAAAGTATGCAAGTCCGACATTTATATTTTGGCTTATCGTAACTATTATTCCCATAATAGGTATCATTATTAGCATTACGGATCCTCAAAACTTTAATCAAGCTCAAGAAGTTTGGAGAGGCAGAATTGTAGTGTTCGGTGTATTCGCACCCTTAGCATTTATTTTAATTCAGGCCTTACAGGTAATCATTACACCTATTAGCCATTACAGTATTGGAGTAATTGGAGGATTTCTCTATGGTCCATACTTAGGGGCACTTTATAACTGGATTGGCAGGATGATAGGACATACGGCCGCGTTTTTCATTGCTCGTACTTTCGGAAGGAAATTTGCGGAGAAATTTGTAACTCCTGAAACATTACAAAAATATGATAAATATGTTTCCAATAAGTCATTCGTTCTTTTCCTGCTGTATTTTTTACCGTTTTTCCCTGACGATGAACTGAGCTATCTTTCCGGCTTATCTAAGATGAAATTTAGGGCGTTTTTTGTAGCTGCTTTTTTCGGGCACATAGGAGGGAGCTTATCTCTCGCTTATGTAGGAGGAGGCATAGATACGAAAGACCCCATTTTTTGGATGTTTATTATAGTAAGCTTGCTGATATTTCCCCTTTTATATTGGCTACTCAAGAAAAATAAAGAAGTTTCTTATTCTGAAAATAATATTATTGATTAACCTTGCTTAAAACGATTCCAACCTCTCACCAAACCCCCATCCAGCACTTCAGTTTTATTTTTGATATAATAATATTGTGAAAAAAACTTTTATCGAAATTTTCGGATGGTTCGGATGGTATGGCACAATTGCGATTGTGGTGGCGTATGCGCTTGTTAGCTTTTCTGTTTTGTCTGTCGACTCAATATGGTACCAGCTTTTAAATGCAACCGGAGCGTTAGGCATAGTGGTTGTTTCCTTTTATAAAAAAGCCTACCAGCCTGGCATATTAAATATAATATGGACCGTGATTGCCTTATTGGCAATTATTAATATTTTGCGCTAAAAAAGTTCCCATGTCGCCCCATACAGTCAGCCAATTGACAAATTGACATGAAATGTGGTATGATGCACGTCAATAAAAGTACTTTAAAAGGAGGTTGTAAAGAAATTGGTTTGGAAACTTTAGTGTCTTTTGGATGTTAAAGTTTCCAAACCAGTGCAAACAAAGCTCGTCCCCGGAAACGAAAACACAACGTCTGAGGAGGCAAGAGTATGTCGCGAATTTTGGTTGTGAGTTACAACGAAGTCATGGGTGTTCCTGTTGGCCGTCATGAACGGGGTGGAGTCATCGTGTACTCTGGCGATTACGGAAAAGCCAAGTATACGGGGGTTCCATGGCTCGGCGCCAAGCAGGTCGCCGTGGCTGAAGCGAAGGTGGCCGAACTGGCACATGACATCGTTGACGACATTAACAGCGTCGACGAAGTGTATGTCTATGTCGGCAGGGCTGCAATGGGCGGTGCGATGCGCCTGATTGTCGACCTGAAAAAGGCTTGCAAGAAAGTCCACATGGTCGCCTGCACCTGTGAGCGCGCGGACAAGCAGTTTTTTGCCGACGGGCTCGGCGTTGCTGACGTCATCTGGTCAGCGTGCAGCGGATACGCGGCCTTGGGCGAGATCGTTAGGCAGTTCGCCAACGACGGCTAGCGCAAGCGGCCACAACTCGTCAATCCTTTCGCGTGAAAGCATGGGTAAAGTTTGGGACTTTTCAAATCCCTTGTCGCTGTAGGAGAGGGTCACCTTTCCGCGGCGACTTTCTCTTTATGTATCTTTACTCCCCCTTTAGATGAGTTCTCATGTACTTTAAGTCTCCCAGCTAGTAAGTTTGATATAATATAAATATGAACAAACAAAAAATGGTTTTGAGCGCGCTTCGCTTAGTTATGGGGTTTATTTTTCTTTGGGCATTTATAGACAAAGTTTTTGGTTTAGGATTTGCTACAACACCGGAAAAAGCATGGATTAATGGTGGATCGCCGACTACCGGATTCCTGTCTTTCGCAGTTAAAGGCCCTTTTGTAGATATTTTTCACAGTCTTGCTGGTGTTGCTGCCGTGGATTGGCTGTTTATGCTTGGACTTTTATTCGTAGGTTTAACTTTGATATTTAATAAATATGTTAAGTGGGGATGCATAGCGGGCTCTTTGATGCTCTTTTTTATGTATTTGGCTTTATTGTTTCCTGAGAATAATCCAATCGTCGACGAACACATAGTTTATATTTTAGTACTTGCGTTAATATATATTAAAAACGAAAATCGCTTGCTTGCTTAGCTAACTGAATTCCAGAATTTTCCAGACGGTCTGCCGGTAAGTTTGGTATAATAATCCCATGAGCAACAAAGACGTAACTACCCATAAATTCGTAGCGGTTATAAGCAAAAAAGTGGAGGCAGGCAAAGCATTCAATGCTTTAGCGCATATGGCGGTAAGCCTCGGCGCAAATGCCACCCCGGAAGAAAAGGAATTGATGGGGTTTATTGATTACGCAGACAAAGATGGCAATCCCCATGTTTTATCTAAAAACAGCTTTGTGATACTCCGCGCGGATAATTCAAACCAGATAAGGACAGCTAAAAATGCCGCCCTGGAAAAAGGAATAAAGGTAGTAGACTTTGCCCATACCATGCAGGAAGGAACTTATATTGAGCAGGTTAATAACACGAAAGAAACTGCCGAAGCTGAACTGGAATATTATGGCATTTGCATGTTCGGACCCATTGCCGCGATAAGCGAACTAACCCGTAAATTTCAACTGTGGAAGATTTAAGGTTAAAAGCCTAGGGCAGTTTGAATTTTGTCCCGGACGGCCAGCTTGAGTTTTTATTTAATGTTTTATATAATATAGTCATGAGAGAAAGTACACGACAAAATAATTCTTTTTCAGTTTTTAATAAAAAGGTTAGCCCTCAATTAGAAGGCTGATCTTTGTGCTGTAAAAAATCCAAAAAATAAATTACAACTCAAACACCAGCCTTCTCGGTTGGTGTTTTCGTTTAGCGGAAACATTGTTCTTTGAAAATTGAATAGGTATTTTCTCTCACTTAAAAAAGAAAGGAGGTGAAAAGAAATGAAACCTGTAAACGAAATGTCGTTGGACGAACTCCGCGAGGAAGTGACTGAGCGGCGAGCCGAAGCGGGACTTTACGAACCCCCGGCTACTCCCCACACGGGAGGTGTCAGGGTTGGTGACTACACTGACTCCCAGCCTTCTTTGACGCTCGCACTCTTCCGCAGTATCGGGAAGTTTGGCCTTCGTAAGTCGCGTATGTTCTAACGTCTAACTTCGCAGGGCGTAAATTTGCGAAGAATCAACCGAGGGGTAGCCCGCTGTGGCTACCCCTACTTTACATAAGTTTTTCCTATAAATAGGTTCTGCCACGGTCATCCAGCATTTTGGACCACAATTTTGGTATAATAAAAAAATGAATACGCAAGAAATAGAGTGCCGATTTTTAGAGATAGATAAAGATGTTTTGGTTAAAAAACTTTCAGAAGTTGGAGCCATAGATGAGGGAGAAGTCATGCTCGAAGAAGTAATCATATATGACCCCGAATTAAAATGGAGAGACGAGGAAAGATTTCTCCGGCTAAGAAAAAGCGGCGACCGGAATACGCTTACCTATAAAGAACACTCAACCCATACGGTTGACGGGACTTATGAACTTGAGTTGAATATAGATGACTTTGAGAAAGCTCAACTACTCTTTGAAAAGATTGGGCTGCCACCTTTCAGGCATAACCAGAAAAAACGCCACACCTTCAAGCTGAAAGGAGTTACGGTAGACATAGACACTTGGCCCAAAATTCCTACCTATGTAGAATTAGAGGGAAACTCTGAGCAAGAACTCAAAGACACCGCGGAAGCCTTGGGCTTTGACTGGAAAGATGCGGACTTTCATAACGCTCGCTGGATAATTGAAAATAAATATAATATTCCGGTTAGTACTTTTCGATGGTTTACTTTTGATAAATGCGAATAGAGTGCTTTTTTTGCAACAATAGAAACCCCCTCATCATTCCGGATGGGCAGTTCGTAACTTTAGGCAAAAAGTAGTAAACTTTGTTTATGCAAGAATTGGAAATGCTCGAAGTAGTCGACGAAGAAGATAATGTCATCGGGCTTGAAACTCGTGAAAAAATTCACAGAGAAGGGCTTCTGCACCGGGATATCCATCTTTGGTTTATAACCCCAAAAAACGAAATTATTTTCCAACTAAGGTCAAAACTAAAAGACAGTTTTCCGGGAATGCTGGATGCTACCGTTGCCGGACACGTGGAACCAGGCGCGTCTTATGAAGAAACCGCATCCAAAGAATGTAAAGAAGAAACCGGCATTGATATAGATATTTCCAAGCTTATTCTTCTAAAGAAAATGAAGAACGAGAGTTTTGATAATATAAAAAACAATACACACAGAACCATGGACCGTCAGTATGCTTATCTATACGAAGGCTCAATAAATAACCTTAAGATAGAAAAAGACAGTGCGGAAGGTTTTGAGTCTTGGAGTATTGGTAAGCTGCATAACTTGTCGGAAAAAGAAAGGGAAAGATTTATCCCGGCCAGAATCAGCAAAAATATGCTTGAACTTTTCGATAAAGCGAGAGAGGTCGCGGCCAATCTTAGCTTTAGTTTTCGTCGGTTTGAAAAGAGAGACGAAGAAGTGGTTTATAATCTGCATGTTACTGCGATGGAGCAGGTGGGAACTTTTATCGATATTCCAGAACTTAGGGAGCTGTGGGATAAGGATTTAAAGAATATAGAGAGTGTGTATATCAACAATAATGGTGAATTTTATGTTGTCACTTTAAAAGATAAAATAATAGGAATGGGGGGCATTCGTAAAGTTGATGAAACAACAACTGAAGTAAAGAGAATGCGGGTTGAGCCATCGATGCAGGGCAAAGGTATCGGTAAATTGATCTTAGATAAGTTGATTGAAAAAGCTAAAGAATTGGGATACAAAAAATTAATTTTAGACACAGCCGAAAAACAAAAAGCGGCTCGACATTTATATGAAACACGAGGTTTTAGGGAATACAAAAGAGGCGAAATAGCAGGCCAGGAAACAATATATTATCAACTTGAAATCTGAATGCATACCCCACGCCCCGGATTCTTGATTCGTAAGTTTGCTATAATAAAATTATGAATCCAATTTATATGTGGTTTCTGGCATACGCTATTCCTTGTCTCCTCGCAGGAACTGCAATAAAACTACTGCCGAAAAGCAAGGACAGGGTTGGCACGCCTTTTATTACAATTGCGGTAGCGACCCTTTTTATTTCGATTTTTGTAAGCCAATATTTTATACATACTTCCGGCTTCGTTTTCCCTTGGTACCCAAAAGCACTATCGATTGTCGCTTATGTTCTAAGTGTATTCATCGCCACTCGCTTAATCGGCAAAATGAGTATGTGGTATAGCCCTTTTGCGTTAATTCAGGAGCTGGCAATCGCTTCTATTACTTTTTTACTGCTACCGTCCTTTCCCATTTATTTGATAATCTTATTGATTGTGCCAATTTTTGTATGGGGTCATAGCTTACGGACAAACCGTTGGCTCATTAGAGTAGTACTTCTTGCGGTTTTGGGCGCAATTTCTGTTTCCCTTTTTTCTACACTCTTGGACTTTTACTTGCTTGCTGCTTTGCATACACTCCTTGGAGCTATTCTTATCTCTAAATTTATTATATATCCCCAGGATTAAATATCACCATGTCACTCCAAATTTCCAGCACACAAAGTCATATGAAAGAATTTTTAATTTTTGGCATCCAGCAGGCCAGGGCGGCAATATTTGCGGGCTCATTTTTCCTACTGCTCTTTGCTTCAAACCATATTCCCCTTTTCGGACTGGCCCGGTACGATTTTCTTTTTATATCAGCGGTTCTCATACAGGCAGTTCTTTATTTCACAAAACTCGAAACCAAAGACGAAGTAAAGGTTATTTTTTTATTTCATATAATCGGGCTTGTTTTGGAGCTTTATAAAACAAGCCCGGGCGTCGGCTCCTG
The DNA here is from genome assembly GCA_036517215.1 of Minisyncoccota bacterium. GTDB lineage: Bacteria > Patescibacteriota > Minisyncoccia > Phycocordibacterales > UBA9973 > UBA9973. The sequence goes on from DATDXF010000025.1 coordinate 26,787, forward strand.
GAGCTATCCTGAGGGCGGGCTGCTTAAAATTGCCACCGTGCCTTTGTACAGCGGATTCATGTATGCCGCGATCGGCAGCTACATCAGCCAGGCCTGGAAAATATTCAAACTGGAACTCACGAACTACAAGCACTACCTAGTAAGCGTTTTCCTCTGCCTGTTAATCTATATTAATTTTTTCACCAACCATTATATTTACGATTTCCGGCTGTTTTTAATAGCTTTCGTTTTCATTTTCTTTTTTAAAACAAAAGTCTACTTTACCGTCACGAATATCCCCCGCTTTATGTATTTAAATATAGGATTTCTTCTTATCGCTTTTTTCATATGGATTGCCGAAAATATTTCTACCTACCTGGGCGCCTGGCAATACCCCGACCAGGTTCATACTTGGAATATTGTTTCCACAGGTAAAATAACTTCCTGGTTTTTGATGGTTATAATCAGCTTTATTTTGGTCGCGTACTTGAAACACTTTAAAAAAGATATTTTGAAGAAATCCTGATTCCCTATTTGGGCATGTCCCCAGGCTATTGATTTGAGGTGATAAAAAAAGTATCATTAGGGCATGATTATACTTTTCATTATTGGGTTGTTGGTAGGGGCGGTTTCGGTCATTTTCGCGTTACAAAACGTTGCCGTCGTCACGGTAACTTTTTTCTCTTATCAGGTTACCGGTTCGCTTGCTCTTATATTGTCCCTCGCGATAGCAGCCGGAGCGCTGGTGGTAATACTTATTTTACTTCCGGAATTTATCAAAAATTACTTTCAATACAAGGGCATGAAAAAGGAAAATGAAAAGCTCGCGGAAGAGTTGAGAAAACAAAAAGAGCTGGCCGTTTTCGCCAAACAAGTACCCGCAACCGAAGAGATAATCTCAAAAATAGAAGACGGGGTAAGCGACAGCGGAGCTCAGTAGGCATCCAGACACGGAAATTTTTATATAATAAAAAATAATGGAAATAAAGTTAGGAAATTTTAATATAGTTCCGGCCTTGGAGAGGGAGGACTTACTCACACCTGCAACCGCGAAATTGATACCTTCCTTGCCGGATGCCCAAAATATCGGTGTGACTGAAATTGACCCGGGTGTTTCGGACACGGCCGCATTTTGCGAGAAATACGGGATATCCCCCGACGTAACAGCCAACTGTGTCATAGTGGAAACCAGGAGAGGAGAAAACCATCAGTTCGTGGCATGTATCGTTCTCGCGACAACTCGAGCCGACGTGAACGGCCTCGTGAGAAGGACGCTCGACGCCCGCAAAGCTTCGTTTGCCCCGATGG
>DATDXF010000026.1:0-54583 GCA_036517215.1 Minisyncoccota bacterium
GGACTTCCGCCACTTTTTTATTCGCCAATAGCATCAGCTCCTCGATCAGCCTGTTTGAGTCTCCGCGAACTTTTTTTATTACTTGTACCGGAACTCCGGTCTTATCCAAGACGAACTTCACTTCTTCTTGGTCGAGCGATATTGCTCCTTTGGAAAACCTTTCCTCGGTCAGTTTTTTCGCTATGTGATTTAGGGTAAACAACGCCTTTTGAAAAGGGTCGACAAGGTTTCCGCCTCTACGGCGGATCGCCGATGAGGCGATTTTGATAGAAATCTCCGCTTCCTCGTAGCTGAATCTTTTTTGGGAGTGTATCACTGTGCGCCCGAACCATTCGCTTTTTACATTTACCCTGTCTTTGCCGGTTTTTTCTATTACGAATACCGCGCTCATGGTCAACCTGTCTTTGTTCGGAACGAGGGAACACAGGTCGTTCGAAAGAACTTCCGGTAGCATGGGTATCGTCCTGTCTACCAGGTAAACGGAAGTTCCGCGCTCGCGGGCTTCCAGGTCAAGCGCGCTGCCGGTCTTAACGTAATGCGAAACGTCGGCGATGTGTATGCCTATTTCGTATTCGGTGTTTTTCCCGCCGCTTATTTCCCGGAAAGATATGGCGTCGTCAAAATCTTTGGCGTCCGCGGGGTCGATGGTGAAGGTGAGGGTTTTCCTGAAATCCCGGCGGCTGACGTAATCGGATTCTTTTATTCCCCCCGATTTTATTTTTCTGGCTTCTTCTTCCACCTTGTTCGGGAGCTCCGAATCAAAACCTTTTTCCATCGCGATGGCATGCATCTCCGCGTTGTTGTCTCCCGGGCGCCCAAGAATTTTGATTACTTTTCCGAGCGGCGCTTTACTGCCGTCTTTCCAGGAAGTTATCTCCGCGAAAACTTTTTGTCCGGCTTTTGCGCCACCGAGTCCTTCTTTTGGAATTAAAATATCCGTATACATTTTTGTGTCGTCGGGCTTGAGGAAAAAAACGGATTTTTCCGTCTCCAGTATCCCGGCGAAACGCATTTTGGCGCGGGAAATTATTTTCGTTACTTCTCCGGTCTGCCGGCCATGGCCCATAAGAGGGTGGAGGAGTACTTCCACCAGGTCGCCGTGCATAGCCGTATTTAAGTGCTTAGAGTCTATTTCCGGATCCTTTCCCTTGTTTTTTTCGCCCCCTACGGCCACATATCCTGTGCCTTTGGCGGATATGGATATGATGCCTTCTAATTTATTAGTTTTGTGTTTCATTGTTTTAAATATAACATAAATGCTTTTAACCCCCTAAAATCCCCCTTATCAGGGGGAATAGTTGTGTTTCCCCTCCCCTGATAAGGGGAGGGTTAGGGAGGGGTTGTTTTTTACGCATTATAATACAAGGCCAAATAGGCATTGACAATAGGGTTGAAATGTGCTATACTTATATGAAATGAGGGTAGAATGTATCACCCTCGCTGGAGATGAGAAAATGAGAAAGTTTCAACTCCCGTTCCTTGCCATCATGTTTTTGTCCACGATCGCCTGCACCACGGGTCGGATCGAGCTGGCCAAGGCGTCTAACCCGACGCCTACAGCCATCACGGCTTTCCGCGAGTGCGTCGGACCCGACATCAACAACATCGTGTTGGTGAAGTCGTGCTCCGAGCTCGCTGGACATGAGCTCGACCGCGCAGCGGAAACGGCCAATGCATCGGCTGATTCCCTTCGTAGCACGGTCGTCGTGGTATCGCCCGACCCGACGACTTACGGCGGTGGGTACGGGAGTTACTATCCCACGCCCGCAGCGGTCATGCCCACGTGCCCTCCCGGCGCTTACGGATGCACCAGTGGTGCACCGCAAGTTGCCACAACTGGCAACACCCGCCCCCCGGGCGGATATGCGCCTGCAACCACAAGCGGAAGTGGGCATCGCTAGTCCGCACATCATCAAGGGGATGTTTTCGTCCCAAGACGTCGTCGCACATCGCACGGCGTCTTTTCATTTGTCTTCCGCCTCTACGGCGGATTTTCTATTTACAATTTATGTAAAGTGTGGTAGTTTAGTGTTTGTGAAGAAGAAAATTTTAAATAATATTTATATTGCGATTTTTGCCGTTTTGGTAGCTTCGTTTGGTTATGCGGATAATGTCATTGCTTGCCACAGATGCGACAACACCTATCAAAGGTATTCTTTCGGTTATGGTAGCAGCAATCCTTATGAAGTGGGGGAAAATTTTGACAATACCCGGTACTTTGATAGCAGCCGGGATTTTGGCAATACCACATATGTAGGGGGCACCCAGTATTTTGACAGCAGTCGGAATTTTGTTAATATGACTTTTTTTAACACCAGGGGCAGCATGTTCGGAACGAACGGCAATTCTTTCGGCGGAAGCGAATATTTCGACTCTTTTGTTTTTGCCGGCACCAGCCAGTATTTTGACACAAACCAAATGTTTTCGGTAAATACTTCGTATTTTAATACAACGGGGGACTCGGCTGGCACCAGCCAATACTTCAGCAACTCAAGCGACTCTTATGCCGGGTACGGTTCTACGGGTAGGAATGTGAGGTATAGGGTAAATTAGTGGCCGCATCGGCAGACGGGGCGACTTTAATTTGCTTTTTTTACTAAACTATAATAAACTCTTGCTATGTTAAAAATTCGACTTCAGAGAATAGGAAGAAAGAACGACCCGTCTTTTCGCGCCGTTTTGACTGATTCAAAAAACAGCACCAAGAGCGGTAGATTCCTGGAAATACTTGGGACTTATAACCCAAAAGCCGGAGAAAAAAATCTCAAGAAAAATTTTCAGACTGACAGAATAAAATACTGGATTAGTAAGGGTGCAAAGCCTTCCGACACAATGCATAACTTTTTAGTGCAGGACAAGATAATCGTAGGCAAGAAAATCAACGTTTTGCCGAAGAAAAAGCCTACGGTTAAGAGGAAAGAACTCAAGGCTAAAAAATAACTTGCCTCCCGGTCCCGGGGTGAAGTATAATTACAGATAAGCAGTCAGCCAAACAATTTGGGTCGCAAAACTGCACGATTACAAAATTAATAATTCGTTTAATACTATGGAAGAAGCAGACAAGATATTTTTGGAATACGTCGTAAAGGCTCTGGTGGACAATCCGAATGATGTAAAGATAGATAGAACCGTGGATGAGATGGGGGTGCTTATCACTTTGACCGTTAATCCTGCCGATATGGGTAAGATTATCGTGCGAATGGGCAACACCGCCAAGGCTATCCGCACGCTTCTGCGCATCATAGGCATGAAGAACAACGCCCGGGTTAACCTGAAGATTAACGAACCTGAGGGAAGCATGAGACCAGAGAGGGACTCTATCCCGCATATGAATTCTACCGGTAGCGGCCTCGGCGCTGCGCCGTCAACACTGAAGACCGTTGACGAAGCAATGGATGAATTGAAAGGAATATAAAACATTAAAGCAGAAAGTCCCCAAAAAGGGGATTTTTTGTTATACTCTGAAATATGCGTTTTCATATCATTACAATTTTTCCGGACATTTTTGACTCATACCTGCATGAGTCTATTATAGGCCGCGCCATCAAAAACAAAATAATAGATATAAAATTTTATAACCCCAGGGACTTTATCAAAGTGCCCAAGAATAAAAATCAGAATAATTATAAGCCGGTGGACGATAAGCCTTATGGCGGGGGACCCGGTATGGTCATGCGCGCGGAGCCGATATTGAAAGCGGTAGAAATCGCCAGAGCGGCGATCCGCCGAACAGGCGGAAAAGTTTTAATCATTAATTTTATTCCGAGCGCGCAAAAGTTTACTACCGGTTCCGCCAAAACGCTTTCCAAAAAGTATACGGATATAATTTTAATCTGCGGAAGGTATGAGGGGATAGACGCGCGGGTGGACAAGATTTTAAAAACTAAAAAGTTTTCGATAGGGGACTATGTGGTAACCGGAGGCGAACTGCCAGCTATGGTTTTAATTGACTCCATATCCCGCCAGCTAAAAGGCGTTCTCGGCAAATACGAATCACTAGAAGAAGAAAGAATATCTTCAAGCGAAGTTTATACCCGCCCGGAAGTTTTAAAATATCCCTTCGGCGGAGCTCAGGGCAAGAAAGTTAAAACTTACAAAGTTCCAAAAGTGCTCCTCTCCGGAAACCATAAAAACATAGAGGAGTGGAAAACTAAGTCCGTGAAGGTTTAATCTTCCCGGTATATGATACACTAAGAAACGGGGAGGGTTCTTCAATGAAAATCGTAGGCAACGACGACAAGGTTAATTTGATGCGCACAGAGATTGACACCATCATAGATACGTGGAAAAATGTCGCTAGCCGTCCGGAATTGGATTCCATGCGGTATCGAATCTTGGAAAGGGCTGTAGTGAGTGTGGAGTTGCAGTTAACTGACGAAGAAATTCGCACCTTTATTATGGCTATACTGGACCAAGATCCTTCCAAGATGAAAGAGCAAAGGGAGCGGTTTGAATTCGTCGAGGCGGTGACTGCAAAGATTATCCCATGTCGTAACTTCTACAAAAACGCGCCAGAATACCCCAAGCCCAAAAAAGACGGGGAATAGTCCGCCAGCGGCGACAACAGAGTTCGTCCCCGGCGGACTTTGTTGTTGGTCCATGAAGGTCAAACTTCACGGAATGAAAACGCTTGACTTTCAAGCCAAAAAAGAGTAGGCTACGCTAGATTCATTGATTGAGTATCGGATGCAATCCTCGTTTTATTAATAGGTTATTAATAATGTTATCCGAAGTTAGCCAATAGGAAGCAGAAAGAAGCAAGAGAAAAGCATTTTTTCGTCTGTTTTTCTTTTATTTCCGCCTCTACGGCGGATCGCCTAGGAGGCGATTTTTCTACCCTTGTTGCTATTTTCAGGACTCAATCAAGTATGCAAAAAGCGACATCTCGTCCGAAGAAGTATTTCTCGCGTTACAAGAAACCACTGGTGGAATTTCCGAATTTGATAGAAGCCCAGGTCAAGAGCTTTAAGTGGCTCATCGAGACCGGGATCGGGGAAGTCTTCAAAGAATTTTCTCCTATTATAGATTACTCCGGAAAAAAGTTTCAGCTGGAATTCACTTCTTTTTCCCTGGGTGAATCCAAGACCGACGAAAATAATTCCAAGATAAACAAACTCTCTTACCAAGGGCTCCTAAAGGCGCGGGTAAAATTGACGAATAAAATTTTGGGTACGGTAAAAGAACAAGAGATTTTCATGTCCGAGCTTCCTTTGATGACCCCGCACGGAACTTTCATAATCAACGGCGTAGAAAGAGTCATCGTACCGCAGCTTGCTAGGAGTTTCGGAGTTTTCTTTACCGAGTCCGAAACCAAGGGCACCCGGTATTTCGGAGCCAAGATTATTCCCGCCCGCGGAGTCTGGATTGAGATAGAGTCCGAATCCGACGGAGGCATTTACATAAGAATAGACAAAAAGAGGAAATTTCCGGCTACCGCGCTCCTGCGGGCCATGGGGTATGAAACGGATGAAATGATATTGAAAGCCTTCTCCAAAGATCCTACAGCAGAAGAAAACATCAAGGCTTCGCTCGCGAAAGACGGCATAAAGAGCGTGAATGACGCATATATTGAAATTTATAAGCGTCTTCGGGACGGAGATATGGCCACCGCGGATAACGCCAAAGAGTTCATAAATTCTTTGTTTACCCCTGAACGATACGACCTTTCGCCGGTTGGACGATTCAGGTTCAACCAGCGTTTCGGAAAAGATATGGGTGAAGCGGAAATGGCCCGACGGGTTATTTCCAAAGAAGACCTGGTAACCGTAATTGCCAACATTATTGCTTTAAATAATACTCCGGGCGCCAAGGCGGACGATATAGACCACCTGGGGCAAAGGCGTGTACGTTTCGTGGGGGAAATTCTCCAGCAAAAAGTGCGCACCGGAATGATGCAGATTAAAAGAAATATTCAGGACAGAATGTCCATTATCGACGTGGATACAGCTATGCCGATTGCCATAATAAACCAGCGTCCGCTCCAGGCCCGCATAAAAGAATTCTTTACTACCAACCAGCTCTCTCAATTCATGGCGCAAGAAAACGTGCTTTACGAAATAGAGCACCTTCGCACTCTCTCCGCCTTAGGGCCCGGAGGTCTTACCCGCGAGCGTGCGGGCCTTGAAGTTCGCGATGTGCACCCTTCCCACTACGGAAGAGTTTGTCCTATCCATACGCCGGAAGGACCGAACATCGGTCTTATTCTTCACCTTTCCACTTACGCGAAGATAAATGATTTCGGAATCATCGAGACTCCTTATGCCAAAGTTAAAAACGGAAAAATAACTTCCGAGATAGTTTACTTAAACGCGCTTGAAGAAGAAAAATACAACATCGCGCATGCCGGAATTCCTTATGACGAGAACGGCAAGATAACCAAAGACAAAGTGGAAGCAAGGGTAAAGACAGAGCCGGGCATGATTCCCGCCGAACAAGTTGACTTCATAGACGTAGCTCCGAACCAGGCATTCTCAATCGCCACTTCCATGATTCCGTTTTTGGAACACAACAACGCGAACCGCGCGCTCATGGGCAGCAACATGCAGAAGCAGGCCGTGCCTTGCGTGCTTCCGGAAATGCCTTTGGTTGCGACCGGGATTGAGGAGCTGGCTTCCAGGGACGGAGGCAGGCTTGTCATCGCTCTTGAAGACGGAGTCGTAACTTATCTTGACGCGAAAAAAATAGTGGTAAAGGGCCTCGCTCGTAAGCCTCGCCCGTCTAGCTATGGCCAAGGGGCTACGGCCGAGGGTAAATCCGACAAAGAACATACTTACGCGCTCATTAACTTCCTCCGAAACAACAATTTTGCCGTGTTTCACCAGCGTCCGCTTGTGAATGTAGGCGATAAAGTAAAGAAAGGCGACGTGCTCGCCGATACTTCAAGCACAGTAGGCGGGCAGATATCCCTTGGTCAGAATATTTTCGTGGCCTTTCTGTCGTGGTCCGGGTCAACTTACGAGGACGCAATAATTATTTCCGAACGCCTGGTAAAAAAGAGCAAATTCACTTCCGTGTATCTGGAAGAATTCACCTGCGTGGTTCGGGACACCAAGCTTGGGCCGGAAATCACCACTCGCGATATACCAAACGTAGGCGAGCTAAAACTTAAAGACCTGGACGAAGACGGCATAGTTCGCATCGGCGCGGAAGTAAGGGAAAACGATATTTTAGTGGGTAAAATTACTCCGAAAGGAGAGACCGAACTTACACCGGAAGAAAGGCTTTTGCGTTCTATCTTTGCCGAAAAAGCCCGCGACGTTAAAGACACCTCTCTTCGAATGGAGCACGGCAAGCGTGGACGAATCATCGGGGTAAAAATATTCTCCCGTGACTTGGGACACACGCTTGAAGCGGGGATTATAAAAAAAATAGTTATCGAAGTCGCTCAGATAAGAAATATTTCGGTCGGAGATAAGCTTTCCGGACGACACGGAAACAAAGGAGTCATCTCCATGATACTGCCGGAAGAAGATATGCCTTATACGAAAGACGGTACCCCGGTAGACATAATTCTGTCACCGCTTGGCGTGCCTTCGCGTATGAACCTCGGGCAGATACTTGAAATGCATCTCGGCATGGCGGCAAACAGTTTGGGGTACCAGGCCATTGTTCCTCCTTTCCTGGGCGCGAAGCACGAAGAAATAAGAGAAGAGCTCGTAAAAGCCGGGTTGCCGGAAAACGGCAGGCTAAAACTCTTCGACGGGCGAACTGGCGAGGCTTTCCAGCAGGATGTTGCTGTGGGATATATGTATATGCTCAAGTTGCACCACATGGTGGAAGACAAGATACACATGCGTTCTATCGGTCCCTACTCGCTCATTACCCAGCAGCCCCTCGGAGGTAAGGCGCAAGGAGGAGGACAGAGATTCGGAGAAATGGAAGTCTGGGCGCTCGAGGGCTACGGCGCGGCTTATACGCTTCGTGAAATGCTTACTATCAAGTCTGACGATATCCTCGGCCGTTCGGCTACTTTCGATTCCATTATCAAGAACGAGCCAATCAGACCGCCGAACTCTCCCGCGTCGTTTAATGTGCTTCTAAATTACCTGAGAGGTCTGGCGCTCGATGTCGATTTAAAAAAATCCGGTCAAAAGGAATAATCATAAAGAATAAATAATATGAAAACACTAAACACAACCGAATTTGATTCTATCGCACTCAGGCTCGCCAGCCCCGAGCAGATAAAAGAATGGTCCTTTGGGGAAGTTACCAAACCCGAAACCATAAACTACAGGACGGGCAGGAGCGAGCGCGGAGGCCTTTTCGACGAGAAAATTTTCGGACCGGAAAAAGACTATGAATGTTACTGCGGAAAATACCGACGAATACGCTACAAAGATATCATCTGTGAAAAATGCGGAGTGGAAGTTACCCGCTCAATAGTGCGACGCGAGCGAATGGGGCACATAGAGCTTTCTACTCCCGTTTCGCATATTTGGTTCTTGCGCGGAGTGCCTTCCAGGATGAGCATTCTCCTCAATATATCCGTTTCCGACCTTGAGAAAGTCATATATTTTGCCGGGTACATAATCACCAAGGTTCACGAAGAAGAAAAAGAGTCGGTTTTGTCCGGGTTGGATAAGGAATACAAGACCAAACTTAAAAATTCCGCCGACGATGACACTAGGGAAAAGTTGAAAAACCTCCTGTCTATCACCAAAAAAGAAATAGGCGAAATATATGAAGGAAAAGTCCTGAATGAAATTTCGTTTCATCACTATTCCCTGAAGTACGGCACTTGTTTCGAAGCCAACATCGGAGCGGAAGCGATATATTCCATCTTTAAGAACCTTGATTTGAATAAACTAAAACACCTCACGGAAAAGATGCTTGAAAAGGCGAGTGTGGCTGAAAAAGAAAAACTTCAGAAAAGGCTGTCCTTAATCCGTGCCATGACCTATGCGGACATCAGGCCCGAATGGATGTTCCTGACCGTTATTCCGGTTATTCCGCCGGTCTTGCGGCCTATGGTAGCGCTCGACGGGGGCAGGCATGCGACTTCGGACTTGAACGACCTGTACCGAAGGGTTATCAACAGAAATAACCGCTTAAAGAAACTGAAAGAAATAAATGCTCCGGATGTGATTTTGCGAAACGAAAAAAGAATCATCCAGGAAGCCGTTGACGCGCTCATAGACAACTCTATTGCCAAGCAGAATGATTCTGCCGCGATGAGCCAGTCCCAGAAACGCCCGCTTAAATCTCTCTCGGATAATTTGAAATCAAAGCAAGGATTGTTCAGGCAGAACTTGCTCGGTAAACGTGTGGACTATTCTGGACGTTCCGTCATCGTCGTCGGCCCCCAGCTCAAATTGAACCAATGCGGACTGCCGAAACACATGGCGCTTGAACTTTTCCGGCCTTTCGTTATTTCGAAAATCCTCCAAGCCGAACTGGCTTTCAACATCCGCGGAGCCAACAAGCTCATAGAAGAACGAACAAGCGAAGTTTGGGCAATGTTGGAAGAGGTAATCCAGGGTAAATACGTGCTCTTAAACCGCGCGCCGACGCTTCACCGCCTTGGTATTCAGGCTTTCAACCCAATCCTCATAGAAGGAAATGCTATCCAGGTTCACCCGCTTGTTTGTCAGGCTTTCAACGCCGACTTCGACGGAGACCAGATGGCAGTATATGTTCCTCTCCTTGAAGAAGCGCAATGGGAAGCGAAAGAACTCATGGCCGCGAATAAAAACCTGCTTAAGCCGCAGAACGGAGATCCGATAGTGCATCCGAGCAAGGACATAGTGCTCGGCAGTTACTGGATGACAAAATCAGTAGATGGAGAAGAAGGGGAGGGAAAATATTTTTCCAGCCCTAACACCGCTATTACCGCTTATGATTACGGAGTGGTGACTCTTCGCGCGAAAATAAAAGTGCTTGCCACAGATTCTCCGAAATACAGAAAGTTCGGCGGCGGAATATTTGAAACTTCCGTAGGCAAGCTCCTTTTCAACAGCATCCTGCCAAACGACTTTGCTTATGTGAACGACGAAATGATACAGGACAGGCTTTCGTCTCTACTTGATGAGCTTATCGTGCACAACGGTGTGGATAACACTCCGCCGGTTCTCGACAAGATTAAAGAATTCGGATTCAAATATTCCACTATCTCCGGTACGACCTGGGGGCTAGATAACGTTAAGGTTTCTCCCGAGAAGCCAAAAATTATCGCTCAAGGTAAAAAACTAGAAGAAGAAATCATAGCCCAGTGGAGCGAAGGTTTGCTTTCGGAAGAAGAAAAGTACCAAAAAATTATTGAAATTTGGACACAAACAAAAAAAGATCTGGAAAAAGTTCTACCCGGCACTCTTGATAAGAATGGTTCTGCCTATGATTTAATTACTTCTAAAGCAAGGGGTGATATGAGATCTCTAACCCAAATGGTGGGTATGATTGGTCTTATTCAGAATAACCAAGGTAAAATTCTGGAATTTCCGATTATCCCTTGTTACCAGGAAGGGCTTTCTCCGATTGAATATTTCGTTATTACCCACGGAGCTCGTAAGGGAGCATCCGACACCGCTCTTAACACGGCAAAAGCGGGATATTTGACCCGAAGACTCGTAGACGTGGCGCAGGACGTGGTAATCACCGAGGAAGACTGCGGTACCAAAGAGGGAAAGATGGTTTCTAGAGAGAATATTTCCGGAATTGAAATTCCTCTTTCCAAGAACATAAGAGGGCGCGTGCTTGCCGGAGATTTGAAGGATTCAAGCGGCAAGGTGCTTTACAAGAAAGGATTTCTTATTACCAAGGAAGAAGCCTACAATATTGAAGGAGCAGGATTTACAGAAGTATTTGTCCGTTCACCTCTTACCTGCAAAACAGTACACGGTCTTTGCGTGATGTGTTACGGTCTTGACCTTGGAAGAAACCGTCTTGTGGAACAAGGGGAGGCTGTAGGTATCATTGCTGCACAGGCTATCGGTGAACCCGGTACGCAGCTGACTCTCCGAACCTTCCATGCTGGAGGTGTCGCAGGAACAGATATCACCACTGGTTTGCCTCGTGTTGAAGAAATTTTTGAGCGCAGAATACCAAAAAATCCTGCGATAATTTCCGAAACTGACGGGGAGGTACTCGAAGTCAAAGCCAAAGACGCAAAAGAAAACGTCAGAGAAAAAGTAATTAAAGTGTTGTCAACCAGCAAGGAAGACGGCCTCGCCCATAGGTCTACGGCCGAGGGAAAGAAAAATGAAATGGAGTATACGGTTGCTTTCCGCCGAACGCCGATAGTAAAAGCGGGGGACAAAGTCAAAAAAGGTCAATTGCTTACTGATGGTTCCGCCGACATAGCGGAAATGTTCAAGTTGGGCAATAAAGAGCTGGTGGAAGAATATATCATAGAAGAAATAAACAAAGTTTACGAACTACAAAGCGCTTCGATTTCTAGAAAACACACCGAGATAATAATCCGCCAAATGTTCTCACGTAGAAAGATAAAGGATGCCGGAGAGACAAACTTCTCCGCGGGCGACATAGTTGAAAATACGGCTTTCATAGAAGAAAACGCGAGGGTAGAAGACATAAACGGCAAGAAAGCAACCGCGGAAACAGTGGTGCTAGGTATTACTGAAGTATCTCTCAGAACAAAGAGCTGGCTCTCTGCCGCATCGTTCCAAAACACAAACCGGGTTCTGATTGAAAACGCCATCAAGGGTGGGGTGGATTCTCTTCGGGGCTTGAAAGAAAATGTCATCATAGGGCGGTTAATTCCAGCCGGAACTGGGTTCAATAGCAAAGTGCTCTCGACACAGGAGGAATAAAAATTTATGAACTCTCCCGTTCTTAAAATTAAGGAGAGGCTATCAATTGAAGAAGTAGTCTCTTCTTATATAAAGCTTGACAGGGCAGGCGCGAATTTAAAAGCCAAGTGTCCTTTTCACAACGAAAAGACCCCATCTTTCTTTATATCGCCCGACCGCGGGAGCTACTATTGCTTTGGCTGCGGAGCTTCCGGAGACATCTTTACTTTTGTGGAAGAGTTCGAAGGGCTGGACTTCAAGGGCGCGCTAAAGTTGCTCGCAGACAGGGCCGGAGTTCCGCTCGAGCCCTACAGCCGGGAAGCGGCGGAGAATAAAAGTGAAAAAGAAAAGCTATACGAAGCCATGGAAGAGGCGGCGGAGTATTTTGAAAATAATCTGAAAGACCACGAGAATGTCTCTGATTATCTTAAAGTGCGTGGCTTGACCGAAAAAAGCGTGAAAGAGTTCAGGATTGGTTTTGCTCCGCTTGATTGGCGCCTATTGTATTTTTATCTGCAAAAAAAAGGTTTTAGCGATGACGTAATCGAAAAAGCCGGACTTGCAAAAAAATCCGAAAAAGGTTTTTATGACAGGTTCCGCGGTAGGATTATGTTTCCGATTGCGGACTCAAGCGGGCGGGTCATAGCGTTTTCCGGCAGGCTCTTCATTGATGATGAAAAATCGGCTAAATATTTAAACAGTCCGGAAACGCCTATTTTCAGCAAGAATGCGGTTCTTTACGGCATAGATAAAGCCAAAGATTCCATACGCAAAAATAATTTTTCTATATTGGTTGAAGGGCAGATGGATTTGATACTCTCGCACCAGACAGGCTACCGGAATACGGTCGCGACTTCCGGGACGGCTTTGTCGGATTCAACCGTTTCCAAAGAGCGGGTCGTAAGCAATCTGGGGCTTATACGCCGGTTGTCGGAGAACCTAGTGCTTGCCTTTGACGCGGATAAAGCAGGGGCGAATGCCACTATCCGCGCGGGGAAAATAGCTCTTTCTCTCGGGATGGACGTGAAGGTGGTTGAAATCCCCGAAGGCATCGACCCGGCAGACTTGATTAGTAAAACTGGAGCGGATGCTTGGCGTGAGGCTATTAAAAATTCTAAGCACGTCATTGAATTTCTTTTGAATAAGGCTTTGAAAAACTTCGGCGTAGATGAACGCAGGGCGGGGAGAGCCATAAAAGAGATGGTACTGCCATTCGTAAGTTCTCTGTCAAGCTCGATAGAAAAAATGCACTTTATCAAATTAATAAGCGACAAATCGGGGATAGGGCAGAGCGCTCTCTCGGATGATTTAAAAAAGATTGAGGAGGAGCTGAAGCATGAAAAAGAAGAAATAAAAGAAGCGGGGGAAGCACAGGCGAAAAAGCGCCGGAAAGACAACGTAGAAAGCGACTTACTCGGCATTGCGCTTTGGCAAGAGACGCTTCCAGAGCCTGTTGTGGATTTTAAAATGATTTTTGAAAAACTGGGAGAAACGGCGCAAAAGTACAAAGACACGAAAGAAGATTTGATATACAGAGCCGAAGTATTTTATACGAATAATGAAAATTTGAAGAAAAGCGTGGAAGAAATGTTTTTTAACCTGGAAGAAGAAAATATAAATGAAGCCATAAATAGAAAAATGACCGAGCTCAAGGGGGCCGGGGATGAAGATTCGGGAAAAAAGATTTTACAGGAGATAAGTGATTTGAATAAAAAGAAAGAAAATATTAAAAATGGTCGCTTAAAAAAATAAAATAATTATGAAAAAGAAAAACAAAAAATCAAACAAGAAAACCAAGGTCACCAAAAAAGCTAGAAAAGTAGTAAAAAAGGGAAAGCCAAAGAAGGTCAAAAAGCTAAAAAAGGCGATAAAAAAATCGCCGGGGAAAGAAAAGGGAAAGAAACTTTTGTCTTCGGGAAAAAAGGCTGAGAATATGAACCGTATCTCAAGCGAGCTCATAGAAAAAGGCAGAAAGAGGGGGTTCATAACGTATGACGAGATACTCAAAACTTTCCCGGATATAGAGAACAACATTTTGTTTTTGGACGAGCTGTACGAAAAGTTTTCGGTGGCTGGCATAGATGTCCTCGAGGGCGGTAATTTGCTCAACTTGGATCTCGACCTCAACGACAAAGATCTAAACAAGGGCAGCATGCATGATTCTATCCAGATGTACCTGAAAGAAATAGGGCAGTACCCACTTATTCACGCCGGAGACGAGAAAGACCTTGCGAAAAGAATCGAACATGGCGACCTGGAAGCTAAAAATTTGCTTGCGAGGGCGAATTTGCGCCTGGTAGTTTCCATAGCTAAAAAATATGTAGGCCGGTCGGCTAACTTAACCCTGCTTGACCTGATACAGGAGGGAAATCTTGGCCTGTTCAAGGCCGTGGAGAAATTCGACTGGACAAAAGGATACAAGTTTTCCACATACGCTACCTGGTGGATACGTCAGTCTATCACCCGCGCGCTCGCCGACCAGTCTAGGACTATCCGCATTCCCGTGCACATGGTGGAGACTATTTCCAAATACAAGCAAGTGCACAGGAGGCTTTCCCAGGACCTGGGCAGGGAACCTCTTGCCGAGGAAATAGCCACGGAAATGGGAATCCCGGTTGAAAAAATCCATGTGATTGAAAATATTTCCCAGGAGACGGTATCTCTCGAACAGCCGGTAGGTGACGACGACGATAAGTCAACTCTGGAGAATTTTATTCCCGACGATAAGATTTTACGTCCCGACCAGGAATCTTCCCGCAGAATTCTTTCCGACCAGATTCGCGAAGTTTTGGACGAGCTTAATCCTAAGGAGCGTAAAATTCTTGAAATGCGCTACGGCCTTCTTGACGGTATTCAGCATACCCTGGAAAGAGTAGGAGAAGAATTCGGCGTGACGCGCGAACGCATACGACAGATTGAAGCCAAGGTGCATGAAAAACTCCGACAGCACGAAAAGATATCAAGGCTGAAGAATTATTTCGACTAGCGAGGAGTATGCGGAAGCTCGCTTACGTAATATCCGAGCGACGGCGAAACATTGTAACCAGTTATACTTCGATTAGAAGGAGGTAAAAGTGGGGCCAAGGGAGGAATTCTATCTTAAATAGAAATTAAAGACACTCCTCGGTTTAAGCAGCAATCTTATACCCTGTCGGAAGGCTCTCGAAATATTTATTGAGCTTTCGCAGATATTTAGCCTTACTTTCTGGCGAGACATTCGTATCTATGAAATCTGCTAGTGCTATGCGAACCTTATCAGCGTTGGCCTCAGCCATAAGTAAATTTCTTTCAACTAAATCTAAATCTCCAATAACAAAATCGACTTTATTTTCAGATGTATCCACGAGAAAGAAAAACGATTCATAAGGAAGGAAAATACCCTGCTCTCTGGCCTTTTCAGCCTCCCCGAAAATTTTTTCTAGAAAGGAATCTCCGGGATGTTTTGGGTCGGGTTCAAAATTCTCGATTTCTTTAAGTCGTTCATATCCTTTTGCCTCAAGATTTACAACCCCAGAAAATGGATTATCACGTTCTTTGTAAGTGTTCGTTCCAATACATATTCTATCTTTTAACTCCGCATGAGTCATCAGTATTGATTTTTTATCCTCTCCTAATCTGTAAGTAGTGAATACCTTAAGATTGGCTTTTTTAGCCTTCTCATATGTTTGCATGGAAGCCAACGCGGCTTCGTGAGGATCTTTTATTTTACATTCTTCACCGGGGTCGAATCTCTTTATCACAAATCTTAATTTTCTTGAGCCTAATTGCACTTCTGCATCATACACTTCTCCCCACGCTCCTCCAGCTATTCTCTTTTCTTCCAAAATCTTCAGTTCTGTTTCTCTCCCTTCAAAATGCCGGAATGTAGTTTTTTCCTTCATATTGTTTATCGTATCATACGCCCAGTCGCGGTTCAATGTTACTTTTCCAGCACGAAAAGATATCAAGGCTTATTTTAACGCAGAATCAATTTTTGGCTTTACCGTTACCCAGGATTCGGCTCCGTCAATAGTAGAAACTATTTTACCGCTTTTCAAGATAAATCCTTTTGGCGTACCTGTTACTCCTGCAGCAGCTCCTTCTGCTTTGGATGCCAACACCACTTCCGTGTAACTAGTACTATCAAGGCACGCGTCAAATGCAGACGTGTCTAGTCCAAGGTTTTTAGCGAAAGATTTAAGAAAAGTATCGGAGAAAGCTCCTTTATTTTCTCCTTTTTGGTGCCCGTACAGATAGTCGTGATATTCCCAGAATTTCCCCTGTTCTTCCGCGCACCATCCCGCTTCAGCTGACCTTATGGATTCCGGTCCTAAAAATGGAAAATCTCTGTAAACAAATTTCACACTTCCATTATTTATATATTCACTAAGCCCCGGCATGATAGGGGTCCAGGAAGGGTCTATCTGTTTCAAATATTTTTCCGCTTCGGAGCCTTCTTCCAGTCCGGAGATTGCCCCACAGAACGGGCATTGAAAATCTTCATACATAATTAAAGCAACTTTTGCCTTAGGGTCTCCCTTTATTCTTTCGCTTTTTCCTATCGGAGCTAGTGCCGTAACCGGAATGCCGTTACCGGTATTCGGGGAGATAGGCCCGGCTCCTTTTAAAAGTATTGCTCCCGCTATTAATGCCCCTGCTATTATTATTGCGCCCACTATAGGCTTTTGGTCGTTATTTCCCATATTTTTATAAGTTATCTTTTGCTGTTAATATTGCCATTGTAGCATTTTTCCGCGCCATGGTATAATAGTGATATTAACAATATTAGGTCTTTTTATAAATTAATTTGTTCCGCCGAGGCGGAACCAAAAAATATGTGTAATGCGAATGGAACTTGTGGTGGCTGTATGTGTATGTGCATGAAAATTGGCAAGTACTTGCTTGTCATAGGAGGTTTGAACTGGGGCTTGATGGGGGTGGCGCTTTTAATGGGCAATGGTAGCAACTGGAATGTTGTTAACTTGCTTCTCGGAAGTTGGCCAATAGTGGAAGGCATTGTTTACGTGCTTGTAGGCGTAGCAGCGGTAATGAAGCTTTTTGGCTGCAAGTGCAAAAAGTGTATGGCTGGTTGTGCGCCTATGAGGGAAATGGATAAAAAGATGTAATCCGCCTCTACGGCGAGACGCCCTTGAGGCGATTTAAAAATAATCCCTTTACAACACAGGTGATTGTTTTTGTTTTGCATAAAAGCTCAATAAATGTTAGTATGTCAATACTAATGACTTCAATTTTAGACGTTATTTTTTATATATTAATATTTTTATCCGTGTATGTGCAGGTGTTTTTCCTCATTACTTTCATTGAGAACAGGAAGAAAATCGTGACTAGGCACGGGGATGTCAAACTCTCGTTTTATCCGGCAGTGACCGTGACGGTGCCTTGCTGGAACGAGGCGGACACAGTCGGTAAAACCGTGAACTCGCTTTTGAGCTTGAATTACCCGAAAGACAAACTTAAAATTTTTCTAATAGACGACGGTTCTACTGACAGCACTTTGAATGAGATAAATAAATTCAGAGAGTATCCGAATGTGACAATTTTCCAAAAGAAAAATGGAGGAAAACACACCGCGCTTAATCTAGGGCTCGAGAACCTGGAAACAGATTTCTTCGGATGTCTGGATGCGGACTCGGTCGCTCATCCAGACTCCCTGGTGCGTATAATGAGTTATTTTGAAAAAGACGAAAGCGCGATGGCGGTCGCCCCTTCGGTAACTGTTTATAACCCGAAAAATATCATTCAACACGCGCAAAAGGCGGAATACCATATGGGTGTTTACTTTAAAAAAATGCTCGGAACGCTGGGGGCCATAAACGTAACGCCCGGACCACTCACTGTTTTTAGAAAAAAAGTTTTTGACAACTTGGGTCCGTACAGACACGGGCACAGTACCGAAGACATGGAAATAGCTTATCGCATGCAAAAAAACAGGTACAAGATAGAGCACTGCAATGATGCTTATGTGTACACCAATACGCCGAGAACAGTCCGTAAGCTTTATCGCCAAAGGCTGCGATGGATTTACGGTTTTATCAACAACACCATAGACTACCGGGAAGTTTTATTCAATAAAAAATACGGGAATTTTGCGACATTTACCCTGCCTATGGGCGTAATTTCTATTTTTGCGGTAAGTTTTCTGTTTGGGAGAATTATGGTAAATATCTTCAACTTTATAAATCAAAAAATAATGCAGTTTACCACCGTGGGTTTCGACTTCAACGTCAAGGCTTTCAGTTTTGACCCTTTCTTTATAAACACGCAATCTTTCATTTTTCTGATCGGTCTCATATATCTGCTCGTAATTTTTGCAATACTTTTCGGACAAAAAATGACCAAAGAAAAACAGATGTTTTCCTTGCGCATACTTTACTTTTTCCCTGTTTTTGGAATCATTGCGCCTCTTTGGTTTTTAAAAGGAATATACAACACGATTTTATCCAGAAAGCCTTCCTGGAGATAATATGAACAATAATATTGACTGGAAAAAATATCTGATTGTGTTTTTGATTACTCTAGGACTTTTCTTTACCGCGAGCTATGTCAGCAACTATTTTGGGGATAAGAAAATAGACCAGCTGAAAAATATTCAGGATAAAATAGCCATTGACATCCTTTCTTCCGAAACGCAGTTCTCTCTTTTGTCCGAGTTGTCCTGCAAGAACATTTCCGATGCGGTTTTGTCCGGCGAGCTCGGCGAGCTCGGCAGCAAGCTCGAGTGGAGCGAGGGTAATCTAGGAGCAACAGAGGAAGTTTCATACTTAAAAAAATATTATTCACTGCTTCAGATAAAAGATTACTTGCTTACAAAAAGGATTTCCGACCGCTGTAAAGTAAAATCCGCTTTTATCCTGTATTTTTACACCACCGCGGAGAACTGCACCGTTTGCGAGCAGGAAAGCTTGGTATTGTCCAAACTCCGAGCGGAGTATCCGGAGCTCCGGGTATATTCTTTCGATTACAGCACCGATCTTTCTGCGGTAAAGGCCATGATTGAGATATACAAAATAAAAGATACGCTTTTGCCGGCGCTGGTCATTGACGGAGATTTGCTTACAGGCCTACAAGGTTTTGAAGAACTGTCCGCCTTGGTGGAAAAGTCTTTTAAACTTCAGGGCGCGGAAGAGAAATTGGGCGAAAGAAAATAGGCCCAAAAACTAGAGCCTTAGAGGTTATCCACAAAACTTCATAAAAACCGCGAACATAAGGGCTTTTTGTGATAAAATTGATCTATGCTAAAGAGCGTAAAAATTATACTGCCTGAAGTTTTACTTTTTTTTATTTTTCTTTTCTGAGGAGCTTAAGAAAGACATTGATTCCACGGAAAAAACCTTTAGATACACTGCTGGAGCCGCCTCTCGGATTCGAACCGAGGACCTTCGCTTTACAAAAGCGTTGCTCTACCAACTGAGCTAAGGCGGCACTATGTACTTACTTCTCTAACGAAACTCCTATCATGTGTTGCTCGGACTTTATCCGCCCCTGGCGGGAACTGAGCTAAGGCGGCAGTATTATGTTATAAATTTTCTTCCTCCTTTACTTTCTGTTTTATCTTTCTGATTTTTTTCTTGTATTCCGAAACAACTTTCAGGAATTTGGAAATTTCGGGTTTTTCTGTCTCTCCCCGGCCTTTTCTCCTCATTCTTTTTACCTTAACCCGCACTTCCTCGTACTTATTTTTCAGAATATTGGAACCCCGGAAGTAAAATCTGATAATTCCCACAAGCGTGTTGTACCCGTGTTTTTTTGTTCCCTTTATTGCCGCATGCTTCCATTCTTCCAGAGCCGGAGCTTTCAGATTTATTTCCGTGAAGTCCCTCTCCGTAATCTGTCCGTTCTGGAGCATCAAAAGCTTCCTGCCAATCATGAAGGTGATGGATATTAGGGATGCAAAGAATAAGGTTATTATAATATACATCTTTTTGGTTAGACGGAATAACGCTTCACTTCCTTTATTTTAGCATTATTCTTGTCGAGTAGCTGGCCCACTGTCATCTCTCCGTCTTTTATGAATGCCTGGTCAAGCAATGTTTTTTCCTTGAAGTAGGTAGCCATTTTACCAAGTAGCATTTTTTTCTTTATTTCCTCCGGCTTATCAATGGCCGCTACTTCTTTCTGAAATATTTCTTCCATTGTTTTCCTGGCTTCGTCGGTTACTTCGGATTGGGAGATATATTCGGGTTTCATCGCGGTTATGTGCATGGCGATGTCTTTTGCGAGTTCTCTGCTACCCCCTTCGAGGGAAACGATTATTCCTGTCTTGTTATTGTGCACATAGTTTCCCAAAATATCTCCGGCAACTTCGTACGATTCTCCCAGCTGTATATTTTCTCCGGTTTTTTGGATTACCGGATCTATCATCTCTTTTGCTACTGTTTTCATTTGCTCTACCCCCTTTAAAAAAGCTTCTTCCGTAAGCTTTTCGAGCAGGGTAGTGAAATCATCGTTCTTTGCGACGAAGTCCGTTTCGCAAAGGAGAGATATAAGCACGGCTTTCTTCCCGTCTGTTTTGACAGATACTCTGCCGTCTTTCACTTCGCGGTTAACTTTTTTTAGCGCTATGTCGGAACTGGTTTTTTTAAGGATAGCCAGAGCCTTTTTCATGTCTCCCTCGGCTTCTTCGAGCGCCCGTTTGCATTGCATTACCGAGATGCCCGTAGAGTCCCTCAGTTCTTTAATTTGTTCGGTTGTTATTTGTATTGGCATTTGATTATGCGGAATCAAGTCGCTGCCCCTTTTAGGCGCGGCTTTTTATTCGGTTAACTTATTTAGTAACAGCGCCTGCCTGGCCTGCATGCGCAGGCAGGCCTTCTTTGTAGGCCTTGCCGACAGCGAGCGAGAAGAATTTTATAGAAGGTATGGCTGAGTCATTCGCAACGACAGGGAAGTCTATTCCTTTTATATTCGAGTCGGAATTAACCAGAGCGATAACCGGGATACCGGACTTGCGCGCTTCTGTCGCAGCTATGTGTTCGCTTTTAGCGTCTATGATAAACAATGCGTCAGGCGCTTTCTTCAATCCGAGTAAACCCGTGTAATACCTGGCGAGCTTCTCCATTTTTTTCGCCATAACAACTCTTTCTTTTTTGGTGTATTTGTCGAGTCCGCCTGCCGCGCTGTCTTTCTGGTAATTTTCCAGCTCCAAAATTCTTTTCTTTATTTCGGTGAAATTGGAAAGCGTGCCCCCTATCCACCTAGCGGTGACATACGGCATATTCAGGGATTCCGCTACTTCTTTTACCGCAACTTTTGCCTCCGGCTTGGTGCCCACGAAAAGCACAGTCTTATTCTGGGCGCCCAAATTTTTTATGAATAAAGCCGCCTCGTCCAAAAGGGCGCTGGTTTTTTCAAGGTTTATGATATCTCCCTTGTTCTTGGTCGTGTAAATATATGAAGAAACGGAAGGATGCCTACGGGTCTTGCTGTAGCCATAATGGGCTCCGGCCTTGAACATCTCTTCCACTATAGCTTCATCGCTTTTCTCGCTTTCCTTGGTATTTTTAACTTTTTGCATGGAGACAATATAACAGAAAGGCGGAGCTTTTGCAAACTTGGGCGGGAGCTTGCCTGCTCTTAATTCTTTGACCAAAAGGGTTTTTTCGGGGCTAAATCTGACATAAATCAGATCGCCCAAACTTTTTGCAAAGCGAAAAGTTTTAGGGTAGTATGAGCTAATGAGACAATCTAAGCTTTTTACAAAAACGAGGAAAGAAGCGCCTTCCGACGAAATATCAAAAAATGCTGAGCTATTAATCCGCGCCGGCTTTATCCACAAAGAAATGTCCGGGGTTTACAGCTACCTGCCTCTTGGCTTCAAGGTGCTTAAAAAAATTGAAAATATAATCAGGGAAGAAATGAACAAGGTTGGCGGGCAGGAAGTCCTATTGTCCGCAATGCAACCGAAGGAAAATTGGGAAAAAACGGGCCGGTGGAACGATCTCGATGTTTTATATAAAGTGGAGGATTCTTCGGGACACGAGATTGCGCTCGGTCCGACCCATGAAGAAATAGTAGTTCCGATTTTAAAAAATTATATTTCCTCGTACAAGGATTTTCCAGTTGCCGTGTATCAGATCCAAAATAAATTTCGCATGGAGCTCCGTTCAAAGTCGGGAATATTGCGCGGGCGCGAATTCATGATGAAAGACATGTATTCTTTTCATACAAACGCCGAGGACTTTGAGAAGTTTTACGAAAAGATGAAAGATGTTTATAAAACCATCTTCAAAAGAGCCGGCATCGGTCATATTACTTATCTTACCTTTGCTTCCGGCGGCACTTTTTCAAAATATTCGCACGAGTTTCAGACCATAACCTCAGCCGGTGAAGATACGATTTATGTGGACGAGGCGAGCGGCACTGCGCTAAATAAAGAAGTAATGAATGACGAAGTTTTGGGGCAGCTCAATATAGTGAAAGAAAATTTGGTTGAGCATAAGGCTATCGAGGTTGGTAATATTTTTGACCTGAAAACAAAATATTCAGCTCCATTTGACCTGTCTTACACGGATGACAAAGGCGAAAAGCACCCTGTTTTAATGGGCTGTTATGGCATAGGGCTGGGTCGTCTCATGGGGACTGTGGTAGAAGCGCTCTCAGACGATAAAGGCATAATATGGCCAGAATCTATCGCCCCGTATACGATTCACCTCCTTGCGCTCGGAGAAGATGATTCGGTAATGGAAGAGGCGAATAAAATCTACGACAGCCTGACAAAGGCGGGAGTAGAAGTGTTGTTTGACGACAGGGCCGGCTTGTCTGCCGGGGAAAAATTCTCCGACGCGGACTTGCTCGGCATTCCTATGAGAGCGGTGGTGTCCGCGCGCAGCATCAAAGAGGGAGGAATTGAATTAAAAAAGCGTACCGAAGAAAAGGGTAAAGTCGTTACCCTGGATGAGCTGATAAAAACATGTTCGATAAATTCTACAAATTAATTTCAAACGACATAGGCATAGACCTGGGAACTTCGAATACCCTGGTGTATTTAAAAGGGCAGGGTATCGTAATCAACGAGCCTTCGGTCGTTGCGGTGAATATCAAGACGAACCAAATTCTCGCAGTTGGCACTCAGGCAAAGGAAATGCTTGGGCGCACTCCGGGGCATATCAAAGCTATCCGTCCGCTAGTGGACGGAGTTATTTCCGATTTTGAAGTTACCGAAGAGATGCTTTCGTATCTGATAAACAAGGCAGACAAGATGTCTCCCAAATTGGCTAGGCCCCGAGTGGTGGTAGGCGTGCCTTCCGGTACGACCAATGTGGAGACTCGGGCGGTATATGACGCCGCGCGCTCCGCGGGCGCACGAGAGGTTTTCCTGGTGGAAGAGCCCATGGCCGCGGCAATAGGAATAAGGCTTCCCATAAGGGACCCTGTCGGTTCCATGATTATAGACATCGGTGGCGGTACCACGGATATAGCCGTTATATCTTTGGGTGGAATCGTTAAATCAAAAAATCTAAAGATAGCCGGAGACAGGCTGAACAACGACATCATCACTTACATGCGCGACGAGTTCAAGATATTGGTCGGGGAGCGGACAGCGGAGATGGTAAAGATAGCAATCGGGTCAGTCACGCAGGGTGAATACATGGAAACAGAAGTGCACGGCAGAGACCTCTTAACCGGGCTTCCGCGCGAAGTAGTGGTCACGGATTCAGATATCCGCGAAGCGATTACATTATCCGTCAAAGGACTTGTGGATGGTGTGAAGGATATGCTGGAAACTACTCCTCCGGAAATTTTATCGGATATTATGCACAGAGGCATTACCTTAACCGGCGGCGGGGCTTTGCTTCCGGGGTTGGATGAACTACTCAAGCGCGTGTTAAAAATTCCGGTGTATGTGGTGGAGGATCCGCTCTCAGCCGTGGCCCGCGGAACCGGAGTAATCCTGGACGACATCCCTCTTTACAAAGATGTTTTGATCGGGAATCAAGATGAGCTACCTCCTAGATAAAAAAATAAAACAAAAAAGACTGATAAGAATTGCGCTTTGTGTTGTCGCCCTGTTTTTTTTGTTTTTTTTCCGGACGGAAGTTTCTCGCGGGCTCTCGTCGGTAAGCCAGGGTATTTTTCGTCCTGTTCTTGTGGCAGGGAATGGAATTGGAGCGAAATTTAAAAGCCTGGGAGCGTATTTTGTTTCCAAAAATTCCCTTTACCGGCATAACCAGGAATTGCAAGCAAAGCTGGATTTTGACGAGGCGCGGATGACGAACTACGATTCCTTTGTCGCGGATGCGTCCGCCTTGAGAGAAGTTCTCGGCAGAAAAAATGAAAAAGTTTCCATGGTGCTCGGAGCTATTTTACAAAAACCAAACCAAAGCCCTTACGACACTTTACTCATCGATATAGGCACAGAAGAAGGTGTAAACACCGGAAACACCGTCTTTGCCTTGGGAGATGTGCCGGTCGGGCGTATTGCGGAAGCTTACGAACGTTCTTCCAAGGTAATTTTATTTTCCAGCGCAGGCGAGAAGACAATGGTATTTGTTTCTTCGCAAGGTCCTTCGATGGAGCTCCTAGGCCGTGGCGGAGGGAATTTTGAAATGATACTGCCAAAGGATATTACTTTGCAAAAAGGGGACCAGGCAGTTCTGCCCGGACTATCGCCTTATGTGGTTGCCATAGCGGAGACTATAATATCCGACCCGCGGGATCCTTTTACCAAGGCGCTCTTAACCAGCCCCGTTAATATACAGGCGATGAAGTTTGTGGAAGTTGCGCTGTAATTTTTTCATAAATACCAATGGCAAACGAAACAAGAAATTGTCCAAGCTGTAAAAAAGATTTCAGCATTGAAGCTGAAGATTTTAATTTTTACGAGAAAGTAAGGGTGCCGCCACCTACTTGGTGCATGGAGTGCCGGCAGATGCGGCGTATGAGCTTCAGGAACGAGCGGATCCTTTATAAAAGGAAGTGCGATAAAACAGGCAAAGACATAATATCCGTTTATTCTCCGGACTCTCCACATAAAGTTTTTGACCATTCCTTTTGGTATAGCGATAACTTTGACCCGATGGAATATGGGCAGGATTACGATTTTCCCCGGCCGTTTTTTGAGCAGATGCGGGAATTTATGCTGAAAATGCCCTGGCCATCACTCCGGATTGAAAATTCCGAAAATTGCGACTACAACAATGATACCGGGCGTTCTAAAGATTGCTACCTGTGCGCCCGCACACATAATTCCACGAATGCATTGTACGGTTACCGGGTGAACAAGTCTCGGGACTGCGTGGACTCTATGCAGGTGTTTGACGACTCCGAATTTTTATATGAATGCGTCGAATGCATTTCCTGCCGTTTTGTCACCTTTTCCATGTTTTCGGAAAACTGCTCGAACTCAAGTATGTTACTCAACTGCAAAAATTGCCTGGATTGCTTCATGTGCACCAACCTACGCAACAAGCAATATTGTTTCAAAAATACTCAGCTTACTAAAGAAGAATATGCTAAAAAAATAGCAGAATATAATTCAGGTTCTTTTTCCGACAAAGAAAACGCTTTAAAAGATTTTGCAAAGCTTTGCGAGAAAACAATACACCGGAATCTGACTATCATAAATTCCCCGAATTCCACCGGAGACAATATTGTGGGTTGTAAAAACGCTTTTACTTGCTTCGGAATAAAAGATTGCGAAAATGTCCGCTATATTTGGGACAACATGAGGTACAAGGACTCCATGGATACTTATAGCGGAGGAGACGCGGAACTCGCTTACGAGTGCACCAGCAGCGGTAAAAGCTACAATGTAAAGTTCTGCCTCAGGGCTGTTCATTCAAACGACGCGGAATATTCTTTCATGGTTGATAAGTGTAAAAATGTTTTTGCGTGCATCGGTCTTCAGAACAAAGAATTTTGTATTTTCAACAAGCAGTATTCGGAAGCGGATTATAAAATCATGGTGGCAAAAATAATAGAACAGATGACTTTAGCGAGGGAATACGGGGAATTTTGCCCCATGGAGTTATCCATGTTCGCCTACAATGAAACAGTAGCCCAGGAATATTTCCCGATGACCAAAGAAGAAGCTTTAGGGAGAGGGCTCAGGTGGCAGGACCCTAATACTAAAAATTACAGCATTACCGTAAAGCCGGCAGATTTGCCGGACGATATAAAAGACGTTAAGGAAGTTATTTTAACGCAGTCTATCGGCTGTGAGGATGGGGCGAGTTGTAAGCACGGCTGCACTACGGCTTTCAGGATAATCCCACGCGAATTGGAATTTTACAAAAGAATGAATTTGCCTTTACCTCGCAAATGCCCGAACTGCCGTTACTATGGTAGGCTGGGTAAATTGAATCCGTCAAAGCTTTGGCGCAGGGATTGCCAATGCGGAGGCCCGGGGTCCGAGAACGGAGTTTACAAGAACCTCTCCGGCCATCATCTGCACGGGGTGGAACATTGTCCGAACGATTTTGAAACGTCATTTGCCCCGGACAGGCCGGAAATAGTATATTGCGAAAAGTGCTACCAGCAGGAAGTCTATTAGCATCCCCACAAGTCAGACATGTGGAAGAAAAAATAAATTAAAAAATTGGAATTTAAAATCGAGAAAAAATTAAAGGGCGGATTGGGTAAGGCGGGGATTATAAAAACCGCCCACGGCTTTACCAAGGCGCTCTTGACTAACCCGGTTAATGTACAGGCGCTAAAATTCGTGGAGGTGAAAACAAGGTAGTAGAATGTAAACGCCATTAGTTCAATTTACAGGTTGAGAATTTTTAACCGTAAGGTATAATATACGGTGTGATACAAATCAATCAAAAATATATGGGAAAAAAAATAATACTACTTGCCGCCGTAATAGTCGTTTTGATAATCTTGTTTGCCGGTTCCTTTTTTACAGGACAGGCAAAAAGTGATTACTCCATAGTGTATCTTTCCACCGGAGAAGTATATATAGGTAAGCTAGATACGTTTCCGGGTTTTGAGCTTACGGGTGGCTATGTTTTTCAGGTAGTACCCGACCTTTCGGATCCTAAAAAGAGCAATTTTCAGCTAAATGCGGTAAAAGAAGCGCTGTGGTCTCCCGAAAAACTGCATTTCGTGGAGAGCAACGTGGTTTTTTATGGCCAGCTTAGCGTGGAAAGTGCCATAGCCAAAAAGTTGTTGGAGCAAGAAGAACAAAAGTCCAGTGAAAAAAAATAACTTTAGTCGGAGAATTTTTTTGTGGGTGCTTTCGACTTTCCTCCTGGCGGGGCAGGTGTATGCGGCAGATCTTACTTGGGCCGTGGATCGCACCATAGAACTTTCCTCTCCCGATATAAATATGACGGTTTTGTCGGGTTCGGAAGCCACCACTTTTACAATCAATGTGGGTGCTATTGAGGTAGTGGTCGCTACGGGCGATACTTTTACGGTTACTTCCGCGAGCAGGGAATTGGATATTACCGGCGAAACCACTTCGGTGGCGGCGAGCTCCTGCTCAGGTTCTACTGCTACTGCCACTGTCACCGGCGGTCCTGACGGGGAAACTATCACCATTGCACCAAAGAGTAACCAATGCGGTTCCGATACGGCACCCCGTATTACTAGCAGTGGCTCAGTGGCAA
Organism: Minisyncoccota bacterium; assembly: GCA_036517215.1. Taxonomy (GTDB): domain Bacteria; phylum Patescibacteriota; class Minisyncoccia; order Phycocordibacterales; family UBA9973; genus UBA9973. The sequence continues at coordinate 27,299 of DATDXF010000026.1, forward strand.
CCAGAATCGCGCCTGCTTATATTTCTCCTGTGCCTACCGCTCCGGTTTCTGGCACAACTTATAATTTCGGCGCTGCAATTTTAAGAAACGGCAGCAGGGGTGAAGCCGTCAAAGAACTGCAAAGATTTTTGAATGCGACCATGAATCTGGGCCTGGTTGTTGATGGAATATTGGGTCCGAAAACGATTGCGGTCATAAAAGGCTGGCAATCCGCCAATGGCCTTGTCCCTGACGGGCTCGTCGGTCCGGTCACCAAGGCGAAAATGAACAACGCAATCCTCCCTTCACAGCCCTCAGCTACTCCGGCTGCCCCTCCTACTGCCCCTAAATATAATTTTGGAACGGGCACAGTCGTTTTGGGTTCCCAGGGAGAAAATTGCAAAGCTTGGCAGAATTATTTTAACGATAAAATGGGTGCCAAGCTTGTGGCGGACGGATATTGCGGCCCGCTTACTATCGCCGCCGCCAAAATCTGGCAGCAATCAGTAGGGCTTACTCCAGACGGCATCTTGGGATCTTTGAGCCGCGCCAAGGCTCTTGCTCAATAACCCCCATTTTTGATAATCGCTTTTTATCTCCAAAACCTATAGCATGAATATTGAAACAAATGTATAATTAAAGAATCTGCTTAAAAATTATAAGATAAATTTTTGAAATATGTTTAAACAAAAACTTTTAGTAGTTACTGGTCTTGTCTTAATTGTGCTTAATTTCCAGACACCGGTTTTTGCAGCCATGACTTTCTCTTCCGTGGCGATCTCGGGTGATACTGCGTCCACCGTAGACGTGGGTGCGGGGAATGCTTTGTCACTCCAGACGAATAACAATGGCAATATCATAACCGGCACCGGCAATTTCGGCATAGGCACTGGAAGCCCAGGGGAGCTTTTATCGTTGGGTCTTGCCGGAACCACCAAGGGCGTGATTTCCCTGGCGGGCAACACTTCGGGGAAAATAATAATTCAGCCCGCCGCTGCGGCAGGTGCCTACACACTCACTCTCCCGACAGACGACGGTACCGCGAGCCAGTTTCTACAGACGGACGGCAACGGCGTATTGACCTGGGCCACACCTTCCGGTTCCGGTAATGCGCTGACAACTAATCCCTTGTCTCAATTTGCGGCAACCACCTCATTACAACTCCTAGGTGTTATTTCAGACGAAACTGGTTCTGGAGCACTTGTGTTTGCTACATCGCCGACACTCACAACTCCAAACCTGGGCACTCCAAGTGCGGCTACGTTAACAAATGCGACCGGTTTGCCTATTAGTACTGGTGTATCCGGACTAGGCACTGGCGTAGCGACATTTCTCGCGACCCCTTCTTCTGCAAACTTAGCGTCCGCAGTGACCGATGAAACCGGTTCAGGCGCGCTGGTATTCGCGACATCTCCGAGCTTTACCACTCCTTCTCTCGGCGCGGCCACAGCATCCGGACTGACACTTTCGGGCATTACCGGTTCGACTCAATGCCTGCATGTGGATACGAACGGCGTAGTTTCCGGCACTGGCTCCGACTGCGGCGCGGGCGGCGGCGCGACTTTAGCGGCAAACACTTTTACCAATACCCAAACAATTAACCCGGCAAATAACGAAGCAGCCCTGACAATTAACCGCAACACTACTGGAGTAGGAACTATTGCGACAGACAGTGGAAGTACCACTATTACCGGTACCGGAACTAGTTTTCTCTCTCAAGTTCGCTCAGGTGATACTATTACACCAAGCGGCCAGTCTGTAAGAACGGTCAATTATGTGACGAGCGACACGTCGCTTACCTTGACGGCGAACGCATCGGCCACGGCTTCAGGAATAGCATACACTCTAGGTTCGTCCGGTTTCAGTATTTATCCTAATGCTGTTTTCACAATTTCTCCCTCTTCTCCGAGCACTGGCGGAACTCGCTCGGAAGCATGGGGTAACGGTGCTTCGGTTGCTGCTTCTCTGACTGATAGTCTAGCAGTTGGCTTTGGTGCGTCTGTCACTACTACTGGAGGCGGCATAGCTATCGGGCGATCTTCGTTATCTACCCGGGGAGGTATTGCCATAGGCACCAATACCACTTCCAGTGGAATCAGCGGTGCCCTTGCTATATGCAATGCCTGTACGGTCTCGGGGCAGTCCTCTGTAAGTATTGGTGGCGGGAACGTTACAGGTACTGGTACTATATCAATCGGAGCCCCCGCTACCAGCGTGAGCCGATCTATCCTTTTAGGTATCAATGCGGCCGCTTCGGCCGACCATCAATTGGTATTTGGCGGAACGACCGCGTCAGTTAACTACATGACGGATACTTATTTTAACAATCCAACCGACTCGTCAGCTACTGGTATAACTTTACACTCATCGGGCGGAAGCGGAACAGACAACGCGGGTTCGGATTTCGGCATAGCAGCCGGAGTCGGCACGGGTACAGCAGATCCCGGCGATGTTTTCATAAATACCGGCTTTCCAATAGCCTCAGGCACCACCGCGCAACAGTCGGCCAGCCGTACTTACATCCGGGCGACGCCCAAGACATTGACGGAATCAAGCGCCACCGGAATCACGGACATATCCGTAGCGTCGGGCACCATTACCGGCGGAACTTTGTACTATACCGTTGAGGCGAATGACGGCACCGATTATCAAGTAATCCGAGGTTCGGTCCCATTTTCAGCCGTAAACAAAGCCGAGACGCTTACGACCACGCTTGGTACGCCGGTTGAGACCACTACCGCTTCTTCTGGGACGCTTACCGATACGATCACAATCACCACCGGTACGAATGAAATTACATTAAACATTAATGCGGTCAGTTCGCTTACTCAGACCGTGCTACGCGCCACTTGGAGTGTAGTCCTCGATGGAGGTACCGGCGCCGTAAGCCCTTTATAATTCTGGCGCTGGGCGATAGCAAGACAGCGCCGGACTCTCAAACTTGGGCCTATATATTGGCTCAATCCATAAAGACGACTGCCAATACTCAATGGCGAGCGATTGAACTTGGCCGTGGCGGATATAGGGTTGATAACACTCTAAATAATCTCACAACGAATAACGACGGCCAGTTTTCTTCCGCCATTATTCCTAGTGCTCTTACTAATTGTCAAACAAGCACCAATTCCCTGGACCATTGCCGAGAAGCCCTTAACGGTGCTCAACCTGAGTACATACTTATCAATCTCGGGGTCAATGATGTGGGATTTACGCCGCCCTGGTCACTGCCCAACCAGACTACCTGGCAGAATAATTATATTGCGATTTTAGACGCTCTGAACGCACAATGGCCTGATTCGCTCATTTACATTACCAAACCCTGGAAGGCGCAGAGCGGGGGAGATGATGCTGTGTGGGACACCATGGCCGGATGGATAGATAACGTAGTTGCGGCGCGTCCGGCGTTTACCTTTGTAGGGGATGACGAGCGGGCATGGTTTGAGCCGAACACGGCTACGTATTCCGACGACGACATTCATTATAATGCCGAAGGACAGGCCGCTGCCGCAGACGCCAAGCAAACGGCGTTGGGCTACTAGGAGCTGCTACAAGGAATGTATTTTAAAATTGAGAAAAAATTAAAGGGCGGATTGGGCAGGGCGGGGATTATAAAAACCGCACATGGAGAAATACATACTCCGGCTTTTGTAGCTGTCGGGACAAAGGCGACAGTAAAATCGCTCAATCCAGAACAAGTCCGCGAGACGGGCACAGAAATCGTGCTTGGAAATACATACCACCTATATCTCCAGCCCGGAGATGAAATAGTCCGTGACGCAGGGGGTATCGGTAGGTTTATGAATTGGCCCGGTCCGACGATGACGGACTCAGGCGGTTTCCAGGTTTTTTCTCTGGGCGCTGCTTACGGAAAAGATATTTCCAAAATAACCAAAGTCACCGACCCGTCGCTCCTGATTCCTGAACGTTTTGACGATTCCGACGCGCCGCGTCTCGCGAAAATAGGGCAAGACGGGGTTTCCTTCAAGTCGCACCTAGACGGCAGTATTCACTACATTACTCCCGAAAAATCAATCCAAATCCAGCACAACCTGGGCGCGGATATAATTTTTGCTTTTGATGAATGCACCAGCCCGGCGGAAGATTTGAAATACCAGGAAGAAGCTCTAGAGCGGACGCACCGCTGGGCAGAGAGGAGCTTGGAAGAACATTTAAAGCTGGAGAATCAGAAACAAGCTCGTTCTCAGATTCCCGTCTCTCCTCAAGCCTTGTTCGGTATTGTCCAAGGCGGCAGGGAAGAGTCATTACGTAAAAAATCCGCTAAAATTATTGCCGAAACAAATGTGAACGGGCAATATTTTGACGGCTTCGGCATTGGCGGCTCTTTCGCCAAAGAAGACATGTCTACGGCTGTTAAGTGGGTAAGCGGAATTCTGCCGGAAGACAAGCCCAGGCATCTCTTGGGCATTGGCGAGCCGGAAGATTTATTCATGGGGGTGGAAAACGGCGTAGATCTTTTTGATTGTGTTTTACCCACTCGGCTCGGCAGAAACGGCACCTTGTATACGAAATCGGGGAAAATAATAATAATGAATACCAGATTTAGGGATGATTTTTCCCCGGTGGAAAAAGATTGCGGATGTTATACATGCAAGAACTACACGAGGAGTTACATAGCCCACCTTTTTCACGGGAAGGAGATGCTCGCGGGCACCCTGGCTTCAATACATAATTTGTATTTCATAGTTAATCTGGTAAAAAATATCCGTCAGTCAATTTTGGATGGAAAATTTCAAGAATTTAAGGAATATTTTATGAAGGAATATACAAGCTGATTTTGCCAAGTTATCCACATTATTGCTTATTTTTAGGGCACGGAGTTGTTATAATGTCATAAGGGCATCATTCTCTTGACCCCAAGAATTAGTTAGAAAAAATGGTAAAGAAAAAAATATTTTTAACAAAATTGGCAATTTTAGGGCTTTTTGCTTTAGTTTTTTTCTTTGGCTTCAGCGCTTCCGCAGCCGAATCTTCGCCCCGGGTTACCGCTATCAAAAACTCGTATAACAGCTACGTATCCTTTTTTACAAATATATCCGACAAGCTCTCTTCTTCAGGCATTACCTTGGACGCCAACACCCTCTCTTCCGGCTACAACACATATCAATCCACCCTTACCGCTTCCGTCGAGGACGTCTCCGATGCCGTGTACAACTTCTTCTCCGGCATAATTTCTTTCTTTACGGGAGGTAACGAAGAAACCACCACCGCGGAAACTCCTGTTCCCAATCAAGATCCGCAAAACCCTACAGTCAAACCTTACACCAGTCCGCCGTCTCTTCCTCCGCAGTTAGTTCAGGTGGCAGCGCCGATAAGCAGGCTCGACCTAATAAGCGCTATCAAGGAAGTCCTAAGGCAGGAGGAATTCAACCTTAGTTCAGCTGGAGTTTCACGAATTCAGGGTCCACAGGGTCCACAGGGACCGCAAGGGCCTACGGGTCCGCGCGGAGAAAGGGGGCCCTCTGGAGACAGCGTTGATATGTCTTCTTTCGTAACAAGGACATTATTTGATGCCCAGACAAACGGCACAATGACCTCCATTGAAAATAGCGTTGAAACTTTATCTAAATCTTTAGCGAAAGAGGTCAGCACGGAATTGCTTACCGTTTCCGGCAATGCCACGGTGGGCGGAAACTTAACCGTTACCGGCACAATTACCGGAACGGGCCCGCTTACAGGCACCGGCCTCACTCTCTCGGGACCTCTTTCTTTTACCGGCACTAACCATGCGGGTATCACGATAAACAATCTAACTACCGCGCAAAGAGATCTTTTGACTCCGGCCGCTGGCATGACTATCTTCAATACTACAGTTACCAAGATGCAGGTGTACAACGGCACGACCTGGAAGAACGTCGGCAATCCAGAAATAGGCGGGGAAGTCGGCAGCGGTACCGCAAATTCCATTCTCTTCGTAGACGCCTCGGGCAACCTGGGACAGGATAATGCCAATTTTTCTTTCAACGACGCCACGAACGCACTTACTGTAGGCGGAGCGCTGACCGCGGCATCCATCAACGGCAATACTATAACCACGGGCACAGGAACATTGACCTTGGGTGCAGGAAGCACTCTCTCAACCTCTGCTACAAACGCAATTACCCTTACTTCAACTGGCGCAACAAACGTAACCCTTCCAACTTCAGGAACTTTGTATGGTACTGCTACGGATTCAATTACTTCCGCGAATTTACTCGGTTCAGTTTCTGATGAGACCGGCTCGGGGGCATTGGTGTTTGCAACAAGCCCAACAATTACTACTCCGATTTTTGCTACAAATATAACTACACCTTTGGTTCTCGGCGGAACAGGAACTACTCAAGACTTATCTTTGCAAACTACTTCCGGCGTCGGCGCAACGGGGGCCGATATGCATTTCCTTGTAGGCAACAACGGAGCGACAGAGGCAATGACTATTTTAAATAATGGCAACGTCGGCATCGGGACAACAGGACCGGCTTCTTTGCTACACGTTGCGACATCTACTACTGCAACAGGCACAACAACTTTTGAACAAGCATCCGCTGATACTGATTCGTATGATTTAAATTTCCGTAAAGCCCGCGGAACAGTTGACTCTCCCGGGGTAATTACCACAGGAGATGAGTTGGGTGTGATTAATTTTAAAGGATATGGTGGTGCTACTACCGGTTATGTTACTGGCGCGGCAATCAAGAGCTTTTCGACAGCTACGATTGGCGATAACCAAGTTCCTGGAGTACTGTCTTTTTGGACTGGAACTGATAGCACCATACCATCAGTTTTAACAGAGAGAATGACACTCGACGGTGCCGGCAATGTTGGCATAGGAACCTCACTTCCGATTGGCGGTACTTGGACCAGAAAGCTGCAAATGACTAATGCGGGTTCAGTCGGTATATCTCTAAAAAATACCTCTTCTGTGGCTCGTCAATGGGATATAGGAAATAATTCGTCTGTCGGAGACGGAGTTAACGATCTTGATTTTTTTGACGCTACGGCCGCACAACATAGATTAGTAATAAAAGGAGATAGTGGATTTGTCGGCATCGGCACCATTACCCCCCTTCTTAAACTCGAAGTCGCTGGTTCAGTCAGATTCACCGGCACAGCGACTTCTGTCTTGACGGGAACTATAGACCCGACAGCTTCCGCAACCGTCACAGGTGTAAGTACTCTCTTTACTACTCAATTGGTAGTTGGAGACCGCATTACTGTTTCAGGCGAAACGAGGACAGTCACAGCCATCGCTTCTAACACAAGCCTCACTGTTGATACTGCTTTTTCCGATGTTGCATTTGACCCTTCTCCGGATAAACTCGCAGCCATTTTTGTAGCAAGAGATTCTAGTAATGCTGTCAAAATAATTGTGAATGACCTCGGCAACGTCGGCATCGGAGTATCGCCAAGCGACAAACTCGACGTAAATGGAAATATAAATATTCCTGCCGGACAGTATTACAAATACGGCGGTGTAAACATGATTTCTGCTGTTACAGCCAGCAACAATTATTTCTTCGGCTTAAACGCAGGAAACTTCACGGCGACAGGCGATAGTGCAATTGGTATAGGACTAAGCGCCCTCAATGCGCTCACTTCGGGACGTTTCAATATGGCTATCGGCACAAATACTCTCAGGAGCATAACAACTCAAAGCAACAACACCGCTGTTGGTTTCAATGCCTTAGGTTCTGCCACAAACACTGGCCATGAAAATACCGCTCTAGGCAGTGGTGCATTATCTACAAACACAAGCGGTGCTGATAATACAGGTCTCGGATATTCTGCTCTAACTGCTCTCACTACCGGTTCAAGAAATATTGGTGTGGGTAGTTTCGCTGGCTCCAGCAATTCGACTGGCTCTGATAATATTGTAATTGGATACAATATCATGGGTGCCACAGGTACTAATTTCAACAGTAATACCATCGTCGGCTCCGGCGCTGGAGTGGGTTCTGGGGCTAATGTATTCAACAACAACTCCATTTTTGGCTTCCAAGGCGGTTCCACTATCACGACCGGCTCCAACAACCTACTGTATGGCTACAAAGCGGGCAATAATCTTACAACGGGTTCAAACAACATAGTCATCGGCTATGACATCGATTCTCCGACGGCGACAAATTCAAATACCATGACGATTGGCAACCTTATTTTCGCTACGGGGCTTGATGGCACAGGAACAACTTTGTCTACCGGCAGTGTCGGTATCGGGATAGCCGCGCCGACAAACATACTTCATGTGACAGGCACTCCAGCCACCGGCACACATACGGCTAGAATAGCTAATACGCTAGGAGGCACAACCCAAAATAATGGACTATTAATTCTAGCCGGAAATGATACCGGTGTAGCCGCGTCCGAAATGATTACTTTTCAAAGACCAGATGCTACGGTCATAGGCAGTATTTCGCAAAATGCCGCCGCTACTGTGGCTTACAATACTTCCTCTGATAAGCGTATTAAAGAAAATATCACACCTACTTCTTTTGGACTATCGGACTTGGTAAAGATTAATGTCTCTGATTTTACTTTCACCAGCGATCCCAATAAAGAAAAGATGACCGGATTCATTGCTCAAGATTTAAACAGTATTTTTCCGCAAGCGGTCACCGGAAACGGCGACAACGGCACAAGTCCCCTAAAATCAGGCATGACGCCTTGGATGATTGATTATTCTAAACTGACTCCGCTCCTTGTTAAATCAGTGCAAGAGCTTAATTTAAATTTGGAAGCAGTCGCTGGCACTATTACTCCACTCTCCGATTCTGCAACAGAGACTTTTGTTACTGCTTTCTTTAATAATATCTACGCTAAAATTGGCACGTGGCTGGCAGATGCGGGGAATGGGATAATGAATATATTTGCCAAAGAAATAAATACCAAGACATTGTGCGTCTCGGATGACACTGGGTTAAAAACCTGCATAACAAAATCACAACTTGATGTACTGCTTTCAAATGCCGGATCAGCGCCAGCGCCAACACTCGAACCGGCTCCAGAACCAGAAGTTACTCTCCCGACCGAAGTCGGGACCCCGACAGAGGTCGGGGCAGAACCAGCGCCTGAACCCGAACCGACACTAGAACCCACTCCTGAGCCCGAAACAGAACCCACACCAGAAGTTATAGAGGAACCAGCACCAGAAGTTGTCTCTGAGCCTACACCAGCGTCTGAACCCCTCGGCAGTAGCACTACGGGCGATGCAGCTCCGGAACCCACCCCCGAAGAGGCTCCGGCACAGTAAAACCTTTACATTTTTTTGGCAGTTGCTATACTGTCTTTCAGTTTAATTTAATGCAAAAAATAAAAGCGAAAAAAACTCGCCTTAGCTCGTCGAGGCAGGTAAAAAAACCCAAAAAGAAGCAAGGTAAAAACTGGCGTAAATTTTGGAAACTCGGAGTGGAAGATTTTAACACTCAGTATTTTAATATAACCAAGGACGGCGAGCTTACCGTGCAGGAGGGCAACTATGTCTACAACATAAATGATATCGTACAAAAATACGGCACGCCGACTGAAATAGTTTTTCCGTTCATATTAGAAGAACGGCTGGAGGATCTGCAGGATTATTTTCGCGCTTTCATGAAGATCCAGAACTACAAAGGTAAATTCTATTATCATTACCCTATGAAGGTCAACCAAAACAAAGAATTCATCATGCCGCTCATTTCCGAAGGCGCCCATATGGAAGTGGGCTCCGTCAACGAGCTGTGGCTCGTGAAAAAGCTATGGGAAGGCGAGAAGTTTAACACGAAAATAAAAGTTTTTTGCAACGGCCCGAAAACGGATGCGTATATAGCCCTTATCGAAGAATTGCGCACAAAAAACCTGTCCATCATACCTATCATCGAAGACGAGCACGAACTTACGAAGCTCGCCAAATACAAGGGGGATGTCGGTATCCGGGTTAATTTAGATACAAAGGCAGACACTCACTGGGATAAGAAAGTAGATCGTTTCGGATTTTCGACCAAAGAAATACTGGATATGCCTAAAATGAAAAACTTGAAAGTTCTGCATTATCATATAGGCTCTCAGATCATGAGCGCAAAGAGCGTTCTAATGCCCATAGAAGAGGCAATGGATTTGTATATTAAGCTGGTAAAGACCCAGCCCTCTTTAGACACGCTCGATATCGGTGGCGGCTTTGGCGTGCCTTACGAGAAAAAGCCCTTTTATGGTGCGCGCAAAATGTCCGAGAAAATAGTGAAGCTTTTGAAAAAGAAGAGCGATGAAGCCGGCATCCGCCACCCGAATATTGCCGTAGAGTGGGGGAGGTACATTGTGGCTCCGGCCCAGCTCACAATTTATAGTATTATCGCGGAAAAGCCCATTCCAAAGGCGAACGCCAAATCCTGGTATGTGATTGACGGCAGCTTCATGAATGACCTACTGGATACCTGGGCTATTCACCAGAAGTGGCATATAGTTCCGGTCAACAACGCGAATACTACCGCGCTCAAAAGCGTCTGGCTGGCCGGCAGTTCCTGCGACTCGGATGACAAATATACTTCCGGTGGCAACTACGTTCTCATGCCTAAGCTCAAAGAGGGAGAGCCACAGTATCTAGCCATCTTTGACTCCGGCGCTTATCAGGACGCTCTGGCTTCGCACCACTGCCTGCTGTCTTCGCCGGCAAAGCTAATCGCGCAGGATGGTACAATAAAAATTGCCCGCAAGCGGGAATCGCCCGAGTCCATAGGAAAACTTTTTGGCTGGAACGGAGATCACAAATAATCAAGGACCGGCTTAAACTTAAATTCCGGGAACAAAGCCATATTTATATATAAAAAAGAAAATCCCCCGCTTTGGGCGGGAGACTCTCATTTTTTTACAGGCATCTATAAGCCGAATTCTGTTCCGCCAGCCGGCGGACCGACTGACGACGATAGTAATTTATCTAGGCCTAAAATTGCTCTTAGGCTCAAGCGATTCTCCCCCACACCTTTCGGAACGATGCGCATCTGCGCGTTGCCTTTGGCAACTTCATTCTGAAAGGTGTGGGGGCGCGATCTTGCACAGAGGTAAGGGTTTAGCCGTTTCACCCCGATGTTTCCATCAGGCTACCCCCGAAGGGGCCCTAGCCTTTCGGCGTCGGCGTCTCTGCTCGCACCTATGCATTGCTGCACACGGGGGTTACCCGCTACCATTTCCATCCCTTACGGGATTCGCTGTGTTCGGACTTTCCTCCTTAAAAACAAAGGCTTCTAAGGCAACTATCCGATGCCTGCCTGGGCATTATACCCCTTTTGCTTTTCGCTTGCAATTTTTTTGCATCTATGCTATACTAGGGTCGTGAGTGTGAGGTTGTTCTCACATTTATCGTAAAACAACATAAGTGCCGCAAAACCCCGCTTTGGCGGGGTTTTGTTTTGTTGTTTGTGCAATTTTCACTCATTTGTTATAATTAGGGAATGATACAAAAACATTCACAGAGTGAACCGCACGATGACCGTTGGCATTACCTGGAGGACAGAGATGAAAAGCACTTGGAGAATTATGTGGAATGGAAGTATTTTAATTTTACCCAAAAAGACCTTTCTGGGTACATTATTTACTATGTTTTTGACCCTACGAATAAATCCGGTTTCGGCGGCGGCAGGCTTTTGGTCAGAATACTGAAAGACGGGAAGTCCTATGGGCTCATAAAGAAAATCAGCATGAACGACATCGAGCTGGACGATATTTCCGCATCCATGCGCATGGCTACGGCTAAAATAACCGAAAAAAGTCCTTACCATTACGAAATAGACTCCACAGCCCCCGATTTATCCTGGAACCTAAATTACATACAGCATGCCCCTTCAATTGAATCATTTGAACATATTCACACCGGACTTGTGCGATGGGAAAAAGTTAACTGGCTTATAAAAATGCCGAAAGCGAAAGTTACGGGAACTATTAAAATAGGCGCAGAAAGTTTCAACATTGACGGCCTCGGATACAGCGACACCAACTGGGGCGAGATGGTGCCGATATTTACCAAATACGAATGGGGGCAATACAACGACGACACTTTTTCTTTGGTTTTTGGCGTGCTTTACGGAATGGAGAAAATAGAGTTAACTTATTTTTATCTGGTCCTGGGGGAGCATTTGGTAAAAATTGAAAATGAACATTGCGAAGTGGAGCATTTGAAATGGGAAGAAGACGAAGATATAGGCATAAAGATACCGGTCAAGAACCGTTTTCTAGTAAAGAACGAAGAATATGAAGTGGAATTCTTTACCACGCTCATATCCCGGGATAATCCCGGATTGAAAATCCACCCGCTCCTGCCGAAGGTTGTCGTATCGGAACAGATAGTGGAATACGAAGGAATAGTGAAGAGAAAAGGGGTTGTTATCCATGAATTCAAAGGGCGGGGATTCGAGGAATGGTCAGGCAAGACATGGAAAGACATACCTCTCGCTTTTAATTAGGCAAAGCATATGAAAATAAAATTTTTACTGGCGTTGCTTGCTTTTTCCGTAGGAGGGGTTCTCTATCTGGTATTTTATTACAGCCTGGATCCCGCCCTCCTTACCAAGCTTTCTTTTTACGCGAACCTGGCGAACCCTTCAGTGCGCATAGTGAAGATACAGGAAGGACTCCGGAAAGAAGAGGTAGCCGACGTTATGGCCGGAGCTCTAGGTTGGAGCGATAGTGAAGTAAAAGATTTTATAAACATACATCTGGCGCTAAACAGCGCAAACATGGAGGGGCGCTATTTCCCAAAAACCTACATGATCAACAAAGACGAAAGCCCTTCCGAGGTTACCGCCACGATGTTCGGTGAATTCTCAAAGCAGACAGGGAAGATAAAAAAACCGGAATCAAAAAAAGTCATCAACGAAGACACCGTGCTAAAGATAGCTTCCATAATCCAGCGTGAAAGCAACGGCAAAACTGACATGAAACTAATATCGGGGATTATATGGAACCGCATTTTTAGCGGGATGAAATTGCAGATAGACGCTACTCTCCAGTATGCAAAAGGAAATGAAGAGGACGGCTGGTGGGAAGAGGTCAAATCCGCGGATAAAAAAATAAAATCTTCCTACAATACTTACATGCACGCCGGTCTGCCGCCTGCCCCCATAGCCAACCCGGGCCTCTCTGCCATAGAGGCTGCCTATAACCCGCAAAAAACAAACTGCATTTTTTATCTGCACGACAAAAACAGGCAGATACACTGCACGAAGACTTATGAAGAGCATAAGAAGAATATTAGTATATACTATTGAGGTGGACTTCATAGGACTCTATTGGGACCAAATTGTATCAGAATTACACGAATGGAATAAGGTAATAGTCTTTGCTCGGTCCCTAAATATCAGCCCTGTTTTGTCTTAATTAATAACGACCGGCTTCAGTATGGCAGAATTTGTTAGCATTTTCAATGACTCGACTCCGAACTTGGGACAACGTTCGTGAAGGCATAATTGATGATTTATGACTGCTTTTGTTCAATTATTTCAGATGTTCCACATACAGCTTTTCTGTCTCTGTAAACATCCATTGTATAAATTTTAGTACTTTTGGATGAAAATCACAAAGATTGAAATTGAAATTAGATAGCAATAAAATTAAATGCTTTCCACTCCAACTTGTTGCACCGCCTTCTAGGCTTAAAAGAACTTCTGTATGTAAACTATCATCTTCCCCGCGAGGATAGTCAATCGAACGATGGGATGCCCATTTATTAGAAAGTGTGTTTGCCATTCCTTCTTTCTCTATAATTGAGTCCCATATTTCTTTTAACTCTAAATCTTGTGGAGGGGTTAGTTTTAAAGAATTAATAAAAAAGCTAGCACGTCGTAGCTGACAAAGATATGCTTGTATCTCGAATTTTATACTTGCTTGTGCTTGTTTAACCTCAACCCATTCTTCATCTGTGCGATATCTCTCTATATAAAGCGCAGGGACCCCTTTTTCTTCTAATTTCTTAAAATTTGTAAAGTGATATTCCAATGCTTCAGGTAAAGCCCTTTGAAACGTAAAGATTTGGAAATTCTTTAAACCTTGCCACTTCTTTTTGTCCGCAAGATTTTTTTCTGCTGATTGTACAGGTACAAAAGTGCTTATGAGAATTTTTTTGGGAAAGTTGCTTTTCTTTGACATAGAGGTTAAATTTCTTTTATTTTAAACCCTAATATAGTTTCAACCTCCTTTTTATTTAATACTCGAGATTCATCAGCGTAAGCATTTGGAAAGAAATCGACTTTATCTTTTACAATAATAACGAAACACCCTATATTGTTTCTTATATAAGTTGAATACTTGCCTTTACGACCGGCATAAGTAAGGTCTTCCTCAACCTTTTTAAACTGATGTAAACCCTCAATAGCATATTTGATTACCTCTGTTATTACAAAGTCAGTTCTAAAAATCAAAATAGTTTTATGACCGGGATAATTTTTAAATTTATCATTAGCAGACTTAATATGGTCAGCATATCGCTGGTTCATTTTTGTTAGATCGTGAGACGCTGTATATATAACACCTTCCTCTTTAGGGAATACTGTCTTATAATTAGTGTCGTCTTTGATTTCAATAGCCACTTTAACTGCATGGTTTACAATATCAGCTTTTTTTGTGTTACCATTTTCCATGTCTCCATCAAGCCAGCCAACACTGGTTTTGTTTAATCTAAACAAAAGATGTTTTTTGAAAATAGCTTCATCAATCATATACAGATTTTTTTATTAATCACTTTCTTTTTTAATACTTTCTAAGACTTCAGGAGGAAAACGTGGCCATTTTCCTTTTTTTGATAGAACTTTACGCGATAGAATCATGTGGGCATTTTCATCGCTATTAATTTTAGTTCCCGGAGGTATAGGCTTAGCTTCCTTTTCAAATCGCCTCATTTCTTCCAAGAGTCCATCATTAACTTTACCGCTTGGCGGCCTGTATTCCTTGGCATTTTCTCTCCACTTTTTGGACATATGCTTATCCCATAGTCGAGTAATTAAAAATTTATCGTCCTGAGGTGGATACGGAGCGAATCTTATAAGCCCTTGGTTTTTTACTTCTTCTGGTAAGGCGCTGTAATGTTTATCAAGATTAATTAAATCTTCCTTTAAATCTTTCCCTAGAACGAAGCTCTGGTTATCTCGCAAAAAGAATGGAACTATATCTGCATGAAGTTTGTCATTTGAAGTGAAAACCATACAAAATGGTAAATAATATAAATAAGCTAAATCAATCTTATGACTTGGCCTGCCTCGGCTAATAAGATCGGATGCAATACCTAAATTAAAGAATAGGTCTATGGAAAAGACATGGGTAAAATATGGGGCAAAGTCTTTAACTGAAGGTTTTCCAGACTTTCTCCATCGAGTTCCAATTTCTATTAGAAACTTGTCCGATACCCCCATAAGTGTAAGGCCAAAAATAAGCACTCTTTCTTGGTCTGGCCCATCAATGTAAAAATCAACAAATCTTTTTACATCGGCAAGTGTTTTAGGTTTTCCCATAGGAAAAAAGGATTGAAAGAATTCATACTGATCCTCGAAATTTATATTAGACAATCCTTCTCTCCATTTTTTTGCTCTTTGACGTTCTAATTGTAAAAATTCATGGTTGTGCCAGCGTGATAAAGCTTCTTCTTCTGGTGCTTGTTGAAATATGACCCCCATTTTTCCTGCCAGTTCTACAGACTTTCCTCCGCCAATGTGAGGTCTACCAAATTCCATATCTATACTGGCTTCTCCAGCTAACTCTCCCTCCAGTAATGTTCTGTGGTGAATATTAGGTTTTGAGTGAAAATCTGGAGTTTTAAAAGCTAGATTTCCTACTACATCTTCCGGAGTTCTTCCTGCCCTTACTTCTTTTTCAAGATCAGCCAGTGTTTCAATAAAGAAAATTGGAGTTATATTTGATAGGTAAAAATGGTCAAGAAGTCCTGCTTCGTCAATGTTAAGACCCTGAAGTGATGACTTGTCAAAAATAAGTATAGGACCCATATTTTGAATAATACGCTGGAATGCATGAAAGTAAAGAGACTTTTTCTTAAAGAATTATATTCTTACTATTTAACTTTGAGAAATTATCAACTTTTTTATGTCTAACGATCATACTTGCCATTATATAAATTGTACCTATGGCAGTTGTAAAGTGGTGCATATAAAATCCTCCGTATAATTCATACTTGTATGATTCTAACTTGTCGGGATTTTTTGCTTCCCAATATCCATCTTTATTTATTTTGCCAACTGAAAGATGTGACATAAAATTAGGATGCCCAAAGTTACATACATCTTCGTAAATTGTACGCATTAATAATTTTCCTTCCTTTATCTTTTTTATTTCTTCATCATCTATGGTTTGAGATAAATCAATTTTCTTTAAAACCAAATCTAATTTATCAAACATAGTTAAAACATTTATGGGCTTAAGCTCAATTTCTGTTGTTAAACCACCTTGATGAGCAAAAACCATTTTGCGTAAGGCATCTTTAAGTTCCTCTTCTGATTTATCTTCATAAAGAATATAGGTTATATAACCGAGTTGTGCCGGAATTTCGAGAAAGGCTTTCGCGAGAGCATAAAATGCTGGAAAATTATTAGTGTTTAGGGCATGTACCATTTGGTCTTTTAAGAAAAGAGACCTAAGTAATGTTTGGCTTAAAAACATCTGTATTCTACTTTGAAAAAATGTTTCGAAATTAGTTTCAGGGCCGATCTTTATATTGTCGTATATGTACTTAAGAATATTTTGCTTATAGTCATCTATCAACTTAAAATCTTCTTGAACCATAGCTGGATCTACCATTGGATCAACTTTAAACTTTTCAATTTTAGTGTTGAAAAACATTAATGATATTTTATCAAAAAATTACCTTTATAGAAATGCTCCCTATTATAAACAAACTCAGAACTTCTGTTAATTGGGCTAATGTTAAGAGCGAACTTCAGTTTAGTGGTATTCATGAGTTATTTTCAATACCTAAACCAAAAACAATTTTACTTTAACATATTAAAGAAAAGAGAAAAAAGGCACAAAAAAGAGAAAAGAAGGAGTGTTTTCTAACAACATATATAAATCAAGCTATTTCTAATTTCAAACAACTTACTTAACATTAATTTTTTATTTTATGTTTGGGTTATGGGTAAGGGGTCTGGGCGAAGGTTGATTATGGTCCTAAACAAGATATTTTATATTTTTGTTATTTCCATAGATTCTTTCTTGGGAGCTCCGCTTAAACATCTGATACCAGGCATAGGTATACCTTGTGTTGTGCGCCTCGTGCTTGCCCCCCCTCAATCCCCCCGTAGAATGTGCAAATAGACTTTCGTTTCCTACTCGTTGCTATCAACCCTTTATTGTTGTTTTCTCTCAACAGGGTCTTATCAATCTCGCTTACTTGGATCCCTAAGGATTGACTACCTTTACTAATTCCAAGCCACGACTAGAAATTCGGTGTGATTGTCTGGCTACAATGTGTCTGGCACACCCAACGTCGTTTCATTTATCCTATGTGACGTGTCGATTGACTACATTCACTGTGGGTTTTTCTCTGAAGTCCCCCATTTCCATGAGTTCCTCCTCGAGTCATACAAGATCCTTATGAGAACTTATTGCACCAGGCGCTGTATGATGAGTCCCTGCCTATAGCACAATACTTAACTTCTAAAACAAAAAACCTTTTCAGGACGTATCTAGAATTCAGATACATCGTGAAAAGGTTCTTTTCCTAATATATCCTTATTCTATAAGTCCTGGTTAGCAATAACTATTGACTAACACATACATTATAGCATAATTTTAAGCAGAAAACAAATAGTTTTCCTACACTTTATCAAAATTTTATTCCTCACTTTCCATCCTCTGTCTGCGTTCATCAAGTGTTTCGCCTTCGTACATCCAATAAGCTGTTCCTTGTGGCATATAATCATAATTAAGTAATTTTTGCGCAGAATTAGATAATCTTGTCGTTTCTCCATTTAATTCAATAAAACGATTATCTATAACTTTTGCCTTTATATTTTCATCACGACTGAAAACTATTTCTGATCCAGCAGGGATATCAACCATATCAAATCTAAAAGGTGGTCTTCTTTCTCGAACCTCATTCAATGCTTTTTGATCTTCTTTGTTTTCCACAATGTCTTTCTTGGGAGTTATGTTTTCTATTTCCGCTAGTTTTAACGCAGAAACAACTCGCTCTGGATCAATTTTAAAAAACTCTCTTCTTGGATTTATTCTGTTATTATCAAAAGCGTCATGTAACTGATGCTCGACAAATGCAGAATCTTTTACAGTACAAGCATAAAAACAGGTAAACGGAAGCGGAATACTAGTGGAGGCGCTGAGCTCTTTTATTCTTTGTTCAAAACTTGTTGAGGTTTTACCTATTTTTACATATCCCGGCATTGCCTCGTTTGTTAAAATGTAAATAATTTCGATCATAGGTTAATTTTATACTATTTTAAAAGATTAGTAATAGTAGACTTGACTGTTATTTTTTCAGTTGGAACGATTGCATATCGCCAGGATTTCGCTATCCCGTACTTTCCAACATTTTTTGAAACTAGTTCGCAATATTTATCTGCTGTTTTCTTCTTCTCTTGCACATCTAGATTATTTATCTCTTCATTTGGTTTTACCTCAATCATTACTATTTCATGTTCAAATTCAACTACAAAATCTGGTTCATAGCGATGTTGTGAGTTACCAAATTCATCACGCCAGTAAAGGCCCTCAAATTGATTAGGTGCTGGCCTGAGCCAATCTTCCACTTCTTCCTCTCTGTCTAAAAGATATGCCATTCGTGCCTCATCAGAAGAATCAAATTTATACATTGAGTGACAAGCTTTCTTGAACCCAGTATAAATTTTATCTTTTGAAAATCGATCAAGTTGTGATTCTAGTGTAACGGGTTTTTCATCAAAACTTCGAGAAATATTGTATTGCTCTAGATAAGGTTTTGATTCACGAATACCAGAATCAGAATAATTCTCTAGCTTATATTCTTTATGCATTAATATCTGATCATATATCTCTTTGGCGATTTGACGATAATTATTTTCAACCACCATTTTTAAGGCGTTATCATCGCTAACGAATGACTTATAGTGCAGTACTGCTTGATTAGTAAGTTTACGTAACAATTCTGTTTGATTTGGATCATCATAATCAACAAGAGGTTCTTCTACAAGAGCAGAAATAATAGTACTTTCTGGACTTTGAGTACGGCCCTCTCCTAAACTTGAGACACGAGTAATCTCAACTTCGCTATGCCCTTGGTGGGCCACACCAAACAAATCTTTTTCTTCTTGTCCCTGTAAAGCTTGTTCGAGTATTGAAGTATCTACAGCAAATTTACTTAATTTTTTTATATCTAAATCAAAATCATGAATGATAAGCTCACCGTGATCAGGTGTAAGTATTAACCTTGGAATTGGAATATTGCGAATTTCAATAGTTTGTTTAGAAATACGCCTAATATTTTCCATTTCCTTTATCGCATTCTCACTAAGCGGATTAAATAAGGACCCCTCTATGTACGGAATATCCTTACTAGCTCCTATTTTATTTGCTTCATTTTTTGCTGTTGCTTCTAGAATCTCAATTACTTTATTTTGAATTGTCGTTGCCTTTACATCCTCTGGCGTGTCTTCTAAGATTACAGAATTCGTTGCTTGTTTTGCACGTTCTTCGATTTCCTGCATTATAGCTGGACTAGCTTTAATTTGTTCTTGAATATTAGTTACAAACATTGATTGCACCTCGACAACTTCCCTAACTACTTTTATGTCTTGCGTAGAAATACTTTCAATATTTGATGGCTGAATAAGATTAGAATGTCTTGCTTCTTCAATGACTTTCGCGTAGTTATCATGAGCAACAATCATTACACGATCAACATTTTTCTTTCCAGTTTTTTCTCCATAAGGTAGACGAAGACCACGACCAATCGTTTGTTCTGTTAGTATCTCTGATGCAGAAGATCGTATAGGTGCGATAGTGTAAATATTTGTAACATCCCAACCTTCCTTTAACATATTTACGTGGATAACAATTTCTACAATATTATCTGGATGTTCAAGTGAAATCAATTTTTCTATGTTTTCATCAGTTTCTTCTCCTGTTGTTTTTGTGTGAACCTTTATAACCTTCCCTTTATAAACCCCACCTCTAAATTTATCACTATCAATTAAATCAAATAAATCATTAGCATGAGTCGTATCTTTTGCTACTACTAACATTACTGGCTTTACTTTTTCTTTATTATTTTCAGATGCATATTCTTCGAGTGCTATCTTTGCACGCTCGTGAAAAAAAGCGGCAAGTTGTAGTTTTCGTGCATCAGTATCTATTGAATCCTTATCAAACTGACTAAAGTCAACATCAGCCTCAGTGCCTACCCATGGATCTTTAACATAACCATCACGAATGGCATTACCAAGATTATATGAGAAAAAAATATTCTTCTTTGTTTCTGGGTGTTTTTCCTTTCCTTTTCCTACCATATTGCCTGTAAATGGTGTAGCAGTGAATTCAAGCCCAAACAAGGGATCTATGCGATCAAGAGAGCTCATGGCCGCATCAGCGTGATAGTGGTGTGATTCATCCATAAGTATAACAAGGTCATCTAGAGAACTTAGATATTCAAAATATGATTCTCCCAGTGTTTCGCTAAATTTTGTAATACCTTTTTCTTTTTCTATATCTTTTTGAGCAAACTGTTGAATATTAAATATATTTATTTCTATTTTATTAGCAAAAAGCGTAGCCATTTGGTTTTGAATATAATTATCTTTTGTAACTATTTTTACATTTGAAATAGTAAGCTCTTCAATTCCTCGAAAAACATATTTTGGATTATTTGATTTACTAAAATCATCTACCAATTTACGATAAATAGTATTACCTGGAGCAACAATCATAAAATGCTGTACACCATAGACAAGATAAAGATAAGCGACAAAAGCACCCATAAGGCGAGTTTTTCCTACTCCAGTAGCTAGGGCAAATGTATATGCTGGGAAAGTTCTTTCAAAAGCCTGAAACTGTTTCAGTTCTAGTATCTTTTCAGTATAATCTTTTGTCGAATCTTCAATATCATTGATATTTTTTTTATTTTTACTCTTCGTCCTCTCCAATATTTTTCTGCCAGCTTCACTCTCTAGATAATCAGCAAAAAGTACTAAACTCTTTTCTTGTGGAGTTCGGAGACTCATTGTGTTAATTATATATTGTAGGGCTTGTTCTTTTTTCATAGTGTTATTCTTCAGATTCGTTTTCTTCTTCGTCAATTTCTTCCATAGCTCTTTCTTTAATAGGTAGTAAATATTCTTTCTTCCCAAATTGACAAGCTTTTAAAATTGACTGAGGTATTTTTTTGATAGTAATACGAGCATCTACTTTTTCACATCCAGGTTCGAATTTCTTCGGACAAATAAGAAGTGTTTCGTTTTTACCCAAATGACTCGCAATCTGTTGAGTCATTGCCACAGAAAGCATTTGTGTAGTTATATAGATACTATTATTGCCTTGACCCTTACCATGTTTCCAGTAGTCAGTAGAGCTTGGAGAAAAAGTGTAATTAGTAAGTTTACACATAGCACGAATAAGTTTTACATCATTATAGTAGCTATCAATAACTGGATTACCGAATTCGTCAATCACCACAAAGCTCGGTGCTAGTTCATAAAATTTATAGCCTCCGCCACCTTTCCAATCCAAAATTTCTGAAAGTTTTAACCCATCTTTTCCATCTACTACTTTATCTAAACGTACTTTACAATGAGTATAAGCATGATCACCCATTTCAATCCCAATTTGTTTTCTACCCATCTTTTGAGCAACAGCTGAGGTAGTTCCAGAACCAAGAAATGAATCCAGTACTAAATCCCCAGGCTTTGTAGCAATATCAAGAATACGTTTTATAAGTCGTTCTGGTTTTGGAGTACCGAATGGATCATCAGGAACAATTATTTTCATTTCTCCTTTGGCTTCTTGGTTATCTCCTACTTCTTCCCTCGGCCAAATTGTCAGAGGAACAATCCCTTGTTTAACTTCTGAAAGAAACTTCTTAATTCTTGGTACATTTGACCCATTTTCACCAAACCAAATTCTGTTATCCTTTACTAATTCCTTATAACGATCCATTCCGAACTGCCAACTTCTACCTTTCGGTGGCCAAAATTTTTTGCCTGTGGGGCCTGTTATCTCATATATACATTTTTCGCTAGGTGTTTTGACTTGCATTGGTTGAGACGCCCAAAGCCCTCTTGGGTCGTTATCAATATTTTCGTAGCCAATTTCTTCTTCGGGCCTTGGTAGTAAATTCCTTTTCCAGTCAAACTTATTTCTTGCATAAACCAAAATATGATCATGATTATCAGAAAACCACTTAGCGTCATTAGCTCTTGTATGCTTCTTTTCCCAAATAACATTTGCTACAAAATTTCCTCTTCCAAAAACTTCGTCACATAGTACTTTTAAGTAGTGGGTTTCGTCATCATCAATAGAAATCCAAATACTTCCTTGGTCTGGATGTAAGAGTATCTTTAAAAGTTCCAATCTCGGCTTCATCAATGAAAGCCATGTGCTATGTTCTACACTATCATCGTAATGCTCAAAGGCATTTCCTGTATTATATGGAGGATCAATATAAATACATTTTACTTTGCCCTCAAATTCAGGCAATAGTGCTTTGAGGGCAAGTAAATTATCACCATGAATAATCATATTCTCACTATCTTTATCACCATATGACAAATCGGTTCGTTCTTCTAAAATTCGTGGCTCAATATTAGCAATATCATATTCGGGATTGTTTTTACCTATCCATGTAAGTTCTAGTTTTTGTTTGTTATTGCTCATAAATCATTAAACGATTTTCCAACTGATTGTAAATAATGTTTCCATTTTTGACCTTTGTTTCAATTGAGCCTCTATGGTTTCTAACAACTTCTCTTTTCTGCCTTCTACCTCATCCTGTGCCTCATATAACTTTTTGCGCATTTCGTTCCT
This sequence comes from Minisyncoccota bacterium, assembly GCA_036517215.1. Lineage (GTDB taxonomy): Bacteria > Patescibacteriota > Minisyncoccia > Phycocordibacterales > UBA9973 > UBA9973. The sequence continues at coordinate 50,246 of DATDXF010000026.1, forward strand.
TTTCTTCTCAGAATCCTTTATTACTCGCTGAGCTTTAAGTTTATCATCTAAGTTGATAATCTTCTTAGCATTTGTTTTGTCTGTCTTAATATCAATATCAAGCTTTTTTAAATCAAGTTCAAGAGCCTTCTTTACATCATCTGACCAATTGTCTAGCTTATCTACTTCATCATCAAAAAACTCTCCATTTCTTTCCATAATCTGCTGAGATATTACCGAGATGGTTCGTTGTTCAAGTTCCTCTAATTTATTATACTCCTCAGGTGAAAATGTTTTTGGTATAACCGATTGAGCAGAAAGTGAAAACAGCTTTTTTATAATATCTGTTTCTATAGACTCTCCAGCTTCATCGATCGCAGACACAACTACAGCATCTTCTATTTCAAAAGCTTCAACTGTATAATTTGAAACTTTCAAAATGCCACTTTTACCGACTAATGGTCCCAGTACAGAAATTATGGATGAATGATTTGAATAGTCAAAAATAATCTCTGCTCCAACAATCTCTTTGGTTTTTATTTCATTTAAAATTTTCTGCGCTAAAGAATGCCCAGGTCTATACACGTGAGCATCTTCTACATTTTTACCAATTTTATAGGGACCTGGATCTATGTCCTCGTTTGGAAAAGGGTTATTTTTAAGAGTAAAAGAATATCCGTGTTCTGCAAAATCAGCATTATCTCCCAAATAGTAACGAGTAACATCCCATAACCAGCGTTCATATGTATCAAGATAAGCCTGACTCTCTCTTTGGTTAATTCTTAACTTCTCATGAACTTCAGCATCAAAATTCTCTAGAAGCTTTTGTCTCGTATCGGATAAATTACTTTGAATACTTTCGTCCATTTCTTCTTGAAGCTTATCAAAAGCAGTATTAATATCTTCGGCTGAACGACATGTCTGATAAATGCCAGCAATACGCTTTTCGAAATCAACACCAGACTCAATAGAACCTAATACTTCATCACTAGCCCCGAATACGCCTTTAAATAATTTAAATTTCTGATCCAGTAATTCGTAGACACGCTGATCAGCTGCATTTTTTCTGTTAACAAAATTAATTACAACAACATCATGTTTCTGACCATAACGATGACAACGACCAATACGCTGTTCAATTCGTTGCGGATTCCAAGGTAAATCGTAGTTAATAACCAAAGAACAAAATTGTAAATTTACACCTTCTGCTCCAGCTTCAGTAGCAATCATTATTTCTGCTTCATCTCTAAAATATTCAATCAGTGCGGCACGAGTATCAGCTGATTTTGAACCAGTTATTTTATCAGTGTCCTTATTTTTTGCTAGCCAGTTTTTATATATTTCTTTAGATTTTTCGTCATTATTTGAACCATTGAATAAAACAATTTTATCTTTATAACCACTATTAGCAAGAAGAGTCTCAGCTAGATATCGTTGTGTAATTGTTGATTCAGTAAAAATTATAGCTTTCTTTTTAGCACCTAGTTCAGCAGTCATTTCAAACCCTTTTTTTAGTGCAATAAGCAAGGCATCTCCCTTGGAGTTAGTATATATTGCTTGTGCGAGATCCCTAAACTTTTCTAAATCAGCTTTTTCTTGCTCCATTAATAAAATGTCTTCTTTTGTTAGATCTATCTGCTCTTTCTCCTTTGCATCATTCTCATCTTTCTCTTCATCGTCAATCCATTCATCGGATATTTCATCAAAGGCTTCAAAATTTTGTTCAACCCCCGCTGTATCATTGCCTTCATTTGGTATTTTAGCTTTTGTGTCGACTATTACTTGATTTAGCTTAAATACTAATTTATCTAAAGTACTCGCGATAGCAAAAGAAGACGATGCTAAAAGTTTACGCAGAATAAGTGTCATAAGTTGTCGTTGACTAAAAGGAAGAGCGTATAGTCTCGGTCGTTGAAGGTATTCAGACATTCCATCATATAGCTCAACTTCTTGTTCAGTGGGAACATAGTCCTGTGTTATAGGTTTTCGTTCGGTGTAATTTATATACTCTAAAACTTGTCTACGAAGTGTGCGAATACAAACTGGCTTTAAACGATTGCGTAAATCGACAAACATTTCTTGCTTTGGCTCAACAAAACCAACTTCACTTTCGTATATATCTTGCTCACGAGAAACTCGTGCATAATTTGCTTTAAAACTTTTAAGATCACCAAACACATGATCATCAATAATGCTCACAAGACCGTAAAGTTCAAGCAAGGAGTTTTGTAAAGGAGTTGCAGTGAGTAAAATTTTTGGCACTTCGACTAATGCGTTCTTTATTTCTCGTGCAATCTTGTTCTTTGTTTTATATACATTACGTAGACGATGCGCTTCATCTATGACTGCTAAATCCCATTTTGTCTGTTTTATGTATGGAGATTTTGATCGAGCAAAATGATAGGAACAGATAACAATTTTATCTTCCTGGTTAAATGGATTCAAGTTTCCATTTTTTATGTATTGATTAAAAGATTTTGCTTCAAGGATTATTGAAGGTAGGAAGAATTTCTCTGAAAGTTCATCATTCCATTGTTTTCGTAAGCTAGAAGGAACGATTAAAAGAATGCTTCTCTTTCTTTCTGCCCACTTTTGAGATAGGACCAGTCCAGCCTCGATTGTCTTTCCAAGACCAACTTCGTCAGCTAAAATTGCACCCTTTGAGAGTGGAGAACGGAAAGCGAAAAGGGCCGCCTCAATCTGATGAGGGTTTAAATCAACTTGAGCATTTGATAATGTTGAAGAAAGTTTCTCTAAACTATTAGAAGAGCAGCGTTTTGTCAGCTCATATGCAAAGTATTTGGCGTGTTGATCGGTGATTTTTACCATATTTCATATCATTTTTAATAGAGTCCAAATAAAAACTTCATAAAATATAACACTTTTTAAGCTTTAAAACAATGGTATAATCCTTAATAATGTATTACCTTTATATTCTTAAATGCGCTGATAAGACTCTTTATACTGGCATCACCACAGATTTAAAGCGCAGAGTTATTGAACACAACAGTGGTAAATTAGGTGCAAAGTATACATCTTCTAGGCGACCTGTTAAAATGGTTTATTCCAAAAAGTTTAAGGACAGGTCAGTTGCCTCCAAGGAAGAAGCTAGGATTAAAAAGCTGAAGAGAAGTAAGAAATTAGAATTAATCAAAGCCAATGGATCATAAATTACCGCTAAAAGCACATAAGGAGTTAAAAGAAATTCTGCGAAAACAATTCAAGGGTAAATATCCTGAAGAATTGATTGATGATCTAGGTTTAACCTTTCTTAATCTATCAGTAATTGCCCTTAAAAGAAAAAACAGAAAAAGTAGGCTGAGTGTAGTATAACTAGATTAGTATTTTTTATAAAATTATGTTATAATGTATCTACAACTGAATAGTTTGTATCAAGAGTGGCGGTAGAGAATTGGCTCAGTGACCCCACAGCAACCTGCAATTGCAAGGTGCTAAATCCAACCAGACACACAAGTGTCAGGAAAGATAAGTTTACGTCTAGTCCACGTGAAAATCTTTCCTCTTTATTAGAGGATTTTTATTTTATGGGGAAAATACCAGAAGGTTTAATTAAGTGTGGAGCGTGTGGGGAGTATAAAGGTAAAGTAATAGAAGATGACGAAGAAGGGTATATTGGCGTATCTTGTCTTTGTGATGGTATTCCATGCCCTAAATGTAAAATCAATAAAATTCATAGGCCGATATCAAATTCTTATGATGAGATCAATAATAGTATCGGACACTGGCCATATTTTTCAGGAATGATGCCATGTAATGAGTGTAAAAACATTAAAAAAGAATAAACATATGAAAAAAATAACAATACTTTCAAAATCTGAGGTAAAGAAAATAGATTCAAGTTATGTTCGTGGTGTAGATAAGTGGCGCAGAATGTATGCTGGGGTAGCTTCTAATTTAGAAAGATATGAAAAAGACATCATTTATCTAAAGATAGAAAATACAGAAAAACAATTTCCTTCAGACTATGGAACTGCGCTGAAGATTGCTAAAAGTTGGAAAGAATTCAATAAAGAATTGCGTAATGCTAAAGGGTTTACAGTTTCTTTTTATAGTACTAAATCAACTGGCTTTGTGCTTAATCATGAGGACATAAAAGATGAAGATAAAATCAAACAAGTAGTAGAAGAACTTAAATCAGCAGGAAAACAAAAATCAGAACGTATAAGTACTTTTCCTGGGTTTCTTTAGTATTTGCAACTAAGCGTCTGCGGGCAAGACCGCAAAAACATAATTCGCATTTACAAGACAAACCACGAAAGAAACATATGTCCAAACATAGATATACGCATACAACAAGAAAATGGGATATCGGGACCAAGTAAAAAAGGTAGCACCAAG
>DATDXF010000027.1:0-20008 GCA_036517215.1 Minisyncoccota bacterium
GGGGGCCTTCGCTCGGCCGGCCGGACTCACTTGCGCTTCTTCTCCGCTTGTCTCATCTGGTGGCCTGGAAGTGCTTCCAGATTTGCCGCCAGGTGTAGCTGTCCGGCTTGACGACGGCAACACCGTCTTCAAGGACCTGGACTCCGTGCCTGTTCTTGCCTTCGAGAGGCAGAAGAGTCACGGTAACGACGTACAGCTTGTGGAGATAGACGAAGTTGTAACTCTGGCTGTCATGCGGGTTGAGCAGCCAGTACGATGGTCCGCTCCCGTATCCCGCAATTGCGACCCGTCCCCACTCTCTCTGTGGGTACGACGCTAACTTCTCTCCGGTTCCTTTAGGCATAACCTTGTCCTCTTTCGGCGAGATGTTTATCATCCCGCACGTACACTCGTTTTTATGATACCATGCTTTTTATTAAGAGTCAATTACAAAGTAAAAAGCTTTTATTGTCAAGATATGGGAATTTTCATGTCGCACAATAAAGATTATTAAGCATTAAAATATCTAATAATCTTCAAATATTTTGCAACATTACAATGTCGCAAAATATTTGTTACAATTTAAAAATGGCATCGCTAAAACATCTCAAAACTCAATTTTTGGAATACACGGAAATAGAAAAAGGCCGGGCCCTAAAAACAGTGGAAAATTACGACCATTACCTCACCCGTTTCCTGGAGTTTATAAAAACCGACAAACCGGAAGAAATAAACGATTCTGTCGTCCGGGAATTCCGGCTTTGGTTAAACCGCCAGTCTACCGGCAACAACCGCGCGACCGGGGACACTTTGTCGAAAAAAACCCAGAACTATTATCTAATTGCCATCCGCGCGTTTCTCAAATACTTGGCGCGGGAAAATATTAAGTCCATGGCCCCGGAGCGAATAGAGCTCGCTAAAATAAACGAACGGTCGCTCGACCTGATTACCCACGCCGAACTTTCCAGGCTGCTCCAGTCCCCTAGTGGCACAGACCTGAAAGATTTACGAGACAAGGCAATTCTGGAGTTGTTGTTTTCCACGGGTTTGCGCGTCTCCGAGTTGTGTTCGCTTACTTCCGACATAGACCTGAGCTCCGACGAGCTATCTATCCGCGGTAAAGGTGGAAAAGTACGGGTGGTTTTTCTTTCCGACGACGCAAAAATAGCCGTGAAAAATTATTTAAAAGCGCGCAAGGATATGAGCGACGGACTTTTCGTGCAAGTAGGCAATGAGATAGGCGCAAAAGGAAAAACTAAAAAAGACGTAGCCCCCCTTACTCGCCGGTCGGTAGAGAGAATAGTAAAACAACACGCGATAAAAGCGGGAATTTCAAAAAAAGTTACCCCACACGTAATGCGCCACATGTTCGCGACCGACCTACTCGGCAACGGCGCGGATCTACGCTCGGTGCAAGCCATCCTGGGACATGCGAATATAGGAACTACGCAAATTTACACGCACGTCACCGATAAGCACCTGCGGGATATCCATAAAAAATTTCACAACAAAGGCTGATTTTACCTGCCCCCTAGACTGTCCCAGGCCAGTTCGAATATTGCCCGCTCTGTATCCGCTATCTCTTTATCTTCAACAAGAAGGGCTATAAAAGGTTCGCGCAGGGTCGCATATATGACCTTGTTATCAAATATGTCTTTCTCCATTGAAAAATTATATTTGCCATGGGGAATAAATTTAAATTCGGTAACTTTTGTATTGTAGGATTTTATATATTCGGTCGTTATTTTCGTATCGGGAAGAATTACTCTTTCCGGTATGTTTCTCTTTATCCGCTCTCCTTCGTACCATTTGGTATATTTTGGCAAATGGGTTATCCAGCCTTCTCCGTCCGCAAACGCCAGAATTTCCGTTTTGGATTTCAGGGTTTCGTTGAAAATTTTTTTGACTCCCTCTAACCCCTCTGCAAAACGTATCCCCGGCTTACCCTTGTTCAAGTTATATAAAGAAAATAGCTCAAACATGCGGCCCTTGGCTTCTTCCAGGTCCTTTTCTTTCTCCAGAATTGCCCGTTCAATGATTTCGGGGTTAGAAGCGGAATAAGTCAGTCTTTTATATTCCGGCAGCGGGTATATTAATTTTTTATCTTCCAGCCTTCCGAGGATATTGTATAAGTCGCCCTTCTTGATGTCTAAATTTTTCAATATATTCAGCACGGCAATTTTTCCGTTCTGTAATATTTCTTCATATACCCGAGCTTCTTTGGAGTCCAGCCCCGCCATTTGGAGAACAGGAGCAATCATTGTTTTCATGACTTTATTATAGTAATATATAATTTATTGTCAAATTATTTGACAAATTATTTATTATTTCAAAGAAAGATATAAGAATAAACATTTTATCGTCAAAATATGTGATAAAAAATGCATAAAAAAGTTGACTAATACCTATAAAAGTACTATAATAAGGTTATGAAAAGTGAACGCAGGCTATGTCAAAATTGCGGCCAAGACTTCACCATAGAGGCGGAAGACTTTAATTTTTATGAAAAGATAAAAGTCCCCCCTCCTACTTTTTGCCATGAATGCCGAAACCAAAGGCGGATGTCCTGGAGAAATGAAAGGTCTCTCCACAAAATAGACTGTAAAGCTCCCGGCCACTCCGAGAAAATCATCAGTATGTACGGGGATGCGGAAAATTATAATATCGTTGATAACGAATTCTGGTGGAGCGACAAATGGGACCCGCTATCTTTCGGACAAGAATATGATTTTTCCAAACCCTTTTTTGAACAATACTCCGAACTTTTAAAAAGAGTCCCTTTGGCTGCCCTTTCCACCGTAAACTCCGTAAACAGCGAGTATACTAATTTCGTAGATGAAAACAAAAATTGTTATCTGATTTTTGGCTCCGGCTGGAATGAAAACGTCAGATACGGCAACAAGCTCCTCTCCTGCAAGGATTCTCAGGACCTGTTCATGTGTGAAAAATGCGAGCTTTGCTACGAATGCACCGATTGCGCGGAGTCGTATCGTTTGTATTGGAGTTTTAAATCAAAAAGCTGTACCGATTCGTATTTTCTATACAATTGTAAAAACTGCTCGAATTGTTTTGGTTGTTCTAATTTGGTCAGCCAGTCATACTGCATTTGGAATAAACAGTACACGAGGGAGGAGTATTTTAAAGAGCTGGAAAATTTAAAAATAACCAGTCATCAAAGTTTCTTATCTTTACGGGGCAAATTTACTAGAGAAATCTATCTTCCGGCCATCCACCGCTATGCCAACATAGTTTTGTCGGTTAATTGCACCGGCGACAACATTACCGAATCCAAGAACTGCCAAAATTGCTTTGAAGCATTTAAAAATGTGGAAAATGCCAAATACGAATACGGCTCGCTTGATGTGAAAGATTCGTACGACGGAAACGGAATTTTTGACAATGAATTATCGTATGAGCTCGTGGACTGCAATCGGGACGCCAATAATTTATTCTCAATCACTACCTACGACTCAAATGACATCCGCTATATGTTTAACTGCCACAATTCGGAACATTGTTTCGGCTGCGTAGGGCTGCGCAAAAAACAATACTGCATTTTAAACAAACAATATAGCAAAGAGGAGTATGAAGAGTTGCTGCCCAAAATAATACGACAGATGAACGATATGCCCTATGTTGACCGGAAAGGAAGAGTTTATAAATACGGGGAGTTTTTCCCTATAGAAATTTCTCCCTTTTCGTATAACGAAACTCTGGCCTACGAATACTTTCCTTTAACGGAAACAGAAGCTAAAGAAAAAAAATATAACTGGCTAGGCAAAGAGGAACGCAGCTACGAAATCGACTTAATCCCGGAACAAATTCCCGATGACATCCACAATACGGACGAGTCCGTGCTGGGAAAAATCCTGGGCTGCGAACACGTGGGAGGATGCAGCGAGCAGTGTACGAAGGCGTTTAGAATCGTCCCGGAAGAGCTAAAATTTTACAAAAGAATGAACTTGCCCCTACCAAAGCTTTGCCCCAACTGCCGCCATTTTAACAGGCTGAAAAATAGAAACCCTCTTAGGCTGTGGCACAGGGAATGCATGTGCGACAAGAAGAATCATCTGCATGGGGAAAATAAATGTGGAGTTGAATTTGAAACCTCTTATGCACCGGAAAAACCAGAAATTGTGTACTGTGAAAAGTGCTATCAGCAGGAAGTATACTAATGTTATACTTTAGGTGTGAAAATTATTTCTTGGAACGTGAACGGAATAAGAGCCGTCCACAAAAAAGGTCTTCTGGTGCCGTTTATAAAAAAATATGCTCCGGATATTTTGTGCCTGCAGGAAACGAAGGCCGAGCGGCATCAGAGCGAAGTTGATCTGCCCGACTATGAAGAATACTGGAACTCCGCCAGCCGCAAAGGCTATAGTGGAACAGCCATATTTACAAAAGAAAAACCACTCTCGGTTATTCTTGATATACCTGAAGAAATCGTAAAAAAATACAACCCCAAAGGAAAGAATACTTCCTACGGGGCAGGGCTGGAAGATAAATACGGCGACCCGAATACCGAAGGCAGAGTTATTACCGCGGAGTACAAAGACTTTTACGTAGTGACTGTTTATACTCCGAACGCAAAGGACGACTTGTCCCGTATACCGCTGCGTCACAAAGGGTGGGACCCTGCATTTTTGGAATATGTAAAAAGTTTGGAAAAGAAAAAGCCAAATAAGCCTGTGATATTTTGCGGAGACTTAAACGTAGCACACACTCCGGACGACCTTGCCCGCCCAAAAGAGAATGTCGGCAACAAAGGGTTCACGGACGAAGAACGGGAAGGCGTAGATAAAATAGTATCTGCAGGATTTGTAGATACTTTTCGAATTTTTACTAAAGGCAACGGCCACTACAGCTGGTGGAGCCATTTCGCGAAAGCCAGAGAGCGTAACGTCGGCTGGAGAATTGATTATATTTTCGTTTCAGGAAAAATTGCCAAAAAGGTAAAGTCCGCTAAAATTCTGCCCGAAGTCCTCGGCTCCGACCACTGTCCGGTTTTGATAGAAATTTAAAGGCCCGTCTTCTTTCAATTTTTATTTCGGTAGGGTCCCGCTCGGTATTCCGAGGAGGGTGAGCCGAAGAAAAATTGGAAGAAGGCGGACTTCTTATGTTATAATACTGAACATGAAACCATCAAGACTAGAACAGCTTTCGGACGGTATTTTTGCCATTGTGATGACGGTTCTTGTGTTTGAGATAAAGGCGCCTGTCCTATCAGATCCCGTAAGCGCGGCTGAGTTATCTATAGCTATCAGGGAAATGATTCCGTTTTTCCTTAGCTATCTCCTGTCATTTGCCTTACTTTTCACTTATTGGCGGGCGCATCACTTTTTTGTTTCGGTATATGCAAAAAATATCGACAGAAACCTCACAAACATAAACGCCCTCTTTTTTCTTTTCCTGGCTTTAATTCCTTTTTCTACTTCGCTCTTAGGAAAATATAACGAGAACCAGTTTGCGATAATTATTTTCGGAGTTCACACTATGCTGATAGGCTTTTGCCTCTTCGGGATAAGACGTTACGTGTTTAAATCGGAACATATAAAAAACATCGAGGTGAGCGCGCACGAAATTCACCGCGGCACAATCCGGCTTTTTGTCCCGGTGCTCTTCGCTTTCCTTGCCATAATTCTCTCTTTTGTGAACAAAAATCTTTCCCTCGGGCTTTTTACCGCAGCCGTGATTTTTAACTTCTCGCACACAAACATGACACTGATAAACAAGTTCTTCAAGGTTAAAGAACCTGGGACTTAGGGAATTGTTATTTATTTACTTATCCATCCTCTTCGCTTCAGCCCACGCCAGTTCGTAAATTTTTTTCATAGCATCTGCTATTTCCGAGCTCTCAATAATGATTCCAAGCTGCTCTCTCCATGAAGCAATCATAACTTTATTATCATAGATATTTATTTCAGGAGAAAAATCATACTTATCTTTCGGGACCAGAGCCATTTCCCGTTTTTCGACAAAATTATTTTTTTTCAGTTCAATATTCTGTTCGGTGCGCGGACCAATACCTCGAATGTAGATTCCCTTTTCCGCCCTTCTCTTAAAGTACTGCGGAAAGTAGCCAGGCAAGCCAGCATTCATGTGTTCAAAGCTTGCATAAGCCCTGATAGGCTCGGTTGAGGTAAGGGTATCTTCATAAACTTTTTCAAGTCCTTCCCGTCCTTCATAAAAAAATACCCTCGGCCTGTCTTTTACATTGTGAATTGACTTTAGTTCAGGAATTAGTAGTTGGGTTTTTACCAATGCTTCTTTTTTTATTTCTATATCTTGTCTGAGAAACTTACCGATATTTTCCGGTGACTCGGCTCTATACTCTTGTTTTGGTTCCTTGCCAGATATGCTCACTAGCCCTTTTGACAACAAAGAGTCTAAAATATCATATCCCGTGGTGCGGTTAATGTTTGCCCGTCTGGCAATTTGTGATACTGTTCCACGTCCAAGCGAAAGTAGAGAAATATAGACTACTGCCTCTTTTTTTGACAAACCTATCTCAATCAAAGATTGTTCTAGGTGTATATGTTCTTGTTGATATGCCTGCGTCATGATAATTAAGTATATATTATATGGTATAGTTGTGTCAATCTTTTTCCACAAAAAAATACATTTTTTAAAAAACACATACGCAAAAGCAGTTATTAACAGATAAGTTGACTATGATATTTGACAATTTACTTTCCCCTGTTATACTTTACTTAGATTAGTTAACAGCATTTTAGCTGTTACTTGTGGTTTAAAAAACTTATTATTAAAGGTCTATTTATTATTATTTTAAATAACTTAATAAATTATATGAGTAAAACTGGAAAAATTGTTTTGTGGGTAATAGTTTTGATTCTCATTGTCTGGGGAATTGTTGTGATGAATAAGAAAGGTCCAGCCGAAGATGCATTGACTATAAAAATCGGCTTCGTCGGACCTTTGACGGGAGATCTCGCGAACATGGGAGAAAATGCCCAAGCTGCGGTAGGAATCGCAGTTGAAGAGATCAATAAAGCAGGCGGAATATTGGGTAAACAAATTGAAGTAGTTTATGAGGATGACGCCTGCACCGGAGCAACCGGCGCAAATGCGGTTTCCAAACTCATAAATACAGATAAGGTTGTTGCGATTTTGGGTAGTGCGTGTTCCGGGGCAACGCTTGGCGAAGCGCCCATATCTGAAGCCGCAAAAGTTCCGCAACTTTCTTTTTGCTCTACCAACCCGACAATCAGCCAAGCGGGAGATTACATCTTCCGTGATGTTCCTTCGGACCTTTTCCAGGCAAAATACGCCGCAGAATATCTAGTGAAGAACAATAAGACAAAAGTAGCGCTATTGACCACCAAGAACGACTGGGGTGACGGATTGAACAAGGCATTTACCGAAGCATTTGCGAAGGCTGGCGGTACGATCGTTATGACTAGCTCTTTTAACCCGGACGCTAAGGACTTTAGAACAGAGTTAGTCAAAATCAAGGCGGCAAATCCTGACGCGGTTTATTTCGCGGGCTACACAGACGGAACGATCACTGCATTAAAACAATCTCAGGAGCTAGGGATGACAGCTCAATTCTTCGGAGCAGATGCGTGGGATGATACGAAGATATGGAGCGAACTCGGGACCCTGGGTAATGGAGCGATGTATACTGTTGTTGGAACAAATTCAAGCGACGCTTTCAAGGCAAAAATGAAGGCAAAGCTCGGCAAGGATGATCTTGTCTATTGTTCAAACTATGCCTACGACGGGGTAAAAATCCTAGCTGAGGCAATGAACCGCGCAAACTCTTCAAACAGCACGGCAATAAAAGACGCATTGTATAAAACAAGTTATACCGGTGGAGTCGGGTCAAAGGAACTCAGCTTTGACGTAAACGGAGACCCTACTTCAGCGGCATATATTATAAAAATAGCAAAAGATGGAAAGGCGACGGAAATGGTTCAGTAAGGATTACCATGTAACCATATCAAAAAAGGCCCAACGTGGCCTTTTTTGATACAATGTTTCAGTATGATAACCTGGCAAATATTCCTCTATATTATCTCCTCGGGAATGTATTTTTCTCTCATGGCTCTGGGGTTTGGCTTTACTTTGCGCAGTGTTAAATTCTTTAATTTAGCCTATGGAGGAGCATTTTTGGTCGGAGGATATATGATGTTTTTCTTTTATCGCTCGCTTAGTATTTTCTTTCCTGCCGCTCTTCTCTTTAGCATCATTACATCAGGACTATATTTGTTCCTGTGCTATATATTTATTTTTCGGGCACTTCTTCGACGTAAAGCGAAAAGTTTAGTTCTCCTTATAGCATCTTTCGGAGTTCTCGTCGCGACTTCGGCAATTTTAGGCATGATCTTCGGCAACCAGCCTACGTTCGTACCAAGACGTTTAAGCGACGTCGGAACTGTAAACATATTGGGGGCAACTTTAAATACCAGTGAATTCTTTCTTATTATTTTTGCCTTTATCATTATAGTTACTTTTTCATATATGCGCTTTCATACCCGCTTTGGACGCGCGACACGAGCTATTGAAGATGACAGTGAGGTGGCCGAGTTGGTAGGCATACCAAAAGATAAAACCATTTCACGGATATTTTTTATTTCCGGAATATGCGCCGGATTGGGAGGAGTAGTCGAAGGTCTAAACAGCGGGCTCATCCCGGCATCCGGACTTTTTTACATGCTTCCTACGATTGTTGCGGCTGTTGTCGGCGGAATGCAAAGTTTCTGGGGCGGAATTTTAGGAGCTTTTATCTTGGTAATAGTACAACAATTGACAATTTTTTTCTTCGGAGCAAGCTGGGTGCAGGCAGTACCATTTGCCATTCTTATTATTATGCTTTTTGTAAGGCCAGAAGGAATTCTTAAGAGATAAATATGGAATACTTATACCACATCTTAATACTTATCTCTATGTACGGTATTTTGGCTCTTGCGCAAAATTTAGTTATGGGTACGACCGGGCTCTTAACTATTGCGGGAGCAGCTTTTTATGGAATTGGGGCATATACCGCCGCTATTCTTGCCACAAAATTCGGCTTTAATATTTTTTCAACGCTCTTTATCGCCCCACTTGCTGCAGGATTAATTGCGCTTATGGTAGGAGAAAGTTTTGCACGTTTTCGAGACGACTACTTTATGCTCGCGACTCTCGGCTTTTTGATGATATTTAATACTGTTGCTAGAAACTGGGAAGATTTTACCGGTGGCTCGTACGGCATAGCCGGAATTCCAAAACCACATATTTTTGGCTTTGTGTTTGATACGCCACTTTCTTTCATGTGGCTTTCGCTTGTGATTATTATGATTGTTACCACAATAACGTATTTTATATCCCGTTCGTCATTCGGCCGAGTGCTTAACGCAATTCGTGAAGATGAAGATGCGCTCTCCGTTTTTGGTTACAAAACATCAACTTATAAACTGCTGGTTTTTGCGATTGGAGCGGCTCTCTCAAGCCTAAGCGGGGTGCTTTTTGCGAGCTATCTTACTTTTATTGATTCAAACTTATTTACCGTGAATGAATCAATTCTGCTATGGGCAATGGTCATCTTGGGAGGACTTGCAAAAAATCGCGGGGCATTGCTCGGGGCTTTGCTTTTGATCGTAATTCCCGAAGGTCTGCGATTCATCGGTTTTCCCGTTGAATTTGCAGCTCTCTTGCGACAGTGCATGTACGGGCTATTGCTTGTTTTCTTGATGTTATACCGCCCAAAAGGAATTTTGGGGACATATAAATTATGAACTATATTATAGAAACAAAAAACCTAGTGAAAAGTTTTGGCGGGGTGCATGCCATAGACCATCTTTCCATCCGTATCCCCGAAGGACAGATAACCGGTCTCGTTGGCCCGAACGGCAGCGGCAAAACCACGCTCGTCAAAGTACTTTCCGGACTTTCTTCCCCCGACGGCGGCAAAATACTTTTCTCTGACGGCGAAAGACAGAAAATTTTACCTTGGGAAAATAAAACTTATAGTATCACCCGCACTTTCCAGCAAATACGGCTCTTTGACCAGATAAGCGCCCTGGATAATATTCTGGTAATTTTGACCGAACGGGCTCCGTTTTACTCCTTGCTCGAACGCCACAGCGAGTACCATTTGAAGTATGCGGAAGATATTTTAAAAAAAGTAGACCTCTACGATAAACGTTTTCACAATGCGGGAGATCTTTCCTATGGACAAAGAAAACTTCTGGAGATTGGGCGCGTCCTTGCGATGGATGCGAATATAATTCTTTTTGACGAGCCTTTTGCGGGGCTTTTTCCTGAAGTTGTCAAAAAAATCGAAAACATCATCTCGGACTTGAAACAGAAAGGCAAAAGCATCGTCCTCGTCGAGCACAATATGGCTATCATTCGCAAACTTTGCAACTACTTGATCGTCATGGACGCCGGCAGACTTTTAGCCGAAGGAAGTCCGGAAAAAGTTTTGTCGGAAAAGATTGTCTTAGAAGCATACTTAGGAGAATAATAATCATGAAAAAAGAAAAACTCTTGGAGTTAAAAAATATTTCAGCCGGATATGGGAACGCCAATATTGTCCATGATATTTCGCTTGTGATAAGCGTAGGAGAGATTGTGGCTCTCATGGGCCCGAACGGAGCGGGTAAATCCACTATCCTCAAAGCTATATTTGGATTAATACGACACACCGGAAATGTTTTTTACGAAGAGCAGAAAATTCACCCAGCACCCGACATGCTGGTTAAAATGGGAGTGGCATATGTCCCGCAAGGCAGACGCGTATTTAATAATTTAACGGTGGAAGAAAATCTGGAGATAGGCGGATTTTCTTTAAATGATAAGGTTGAATGTTCCAAGAGGGTGCGCGATCTTTTTCATCTTTTCCCTGTACTTAGTGAAAAACGTAAAAAGTACGCAGGCTCTTTGTCAGGCGGACAGCAGCAGCTTTTGTCTATTGCCCGGGGGTTGATGACGAAGCCCAAGCTTCTGCTTCTTGATGAACCAACGCTCGGTCTTTCTCCCAAGGTTGTAAAAGAAATATTTCAAATAATCAAAACTATAAATGAAAACCAAAAAACAGCTATTATCGTTGTGGAGCACAATCTTCATTCCTTGTTGCCGATTACACATCGCGCATATGTTCTTGCTCACGGAAAAATAGTGGCGTCTGACACCGGTCCTGCTATAGCAAAAAGCGATATTTTAGAACGTGTTTTTATGGGTATAATATAATAAAATAGTTATATGCAAAAGATTTGTCAAAATTGCAAAAAAGATTTTGAAATAGGAAAAGAGGAATTGATTTTTTATGACAAAATAAAAGTTCCACTGCCAAAATTATGCCCCGATTGCAGACTGCAGCAAAGAATGATTTTCCGCAACGAAAGAACTCTTTATAAGAGAAAATCTGACGCCCAAGATTCACAAGGAGAAATCTTTTCGTTATTTTCTCAGGATTCTGATCAAGTAGTTTATGACCACAAGACTTGGTGGGGAGATTCCTGGGATGGTCTTTCGTATGGAAAAGCAATGGATTTTAATATTCCGTTTTTTGAACAGTTAAAAACACTTTGGAGAAAGGTGTCGGATATGGCACTGCTTAATATTAATCCAGTTAATAGCGATTATTGTAGTATTACTGAAGGTAATAAAAATTGTTATTTGGTGGTAGGCGGAGATTTTAACGAAAATATAATGTATTCAAGTTTTACCTTTAATACTCGGGACAGCATTGATCTTCATTGGGTTTTAAAAAGTGATTTGAGTTATGAAAGTTCGGACTGCATTTCCTGTTCCCGACTTATGTATAGCCGCCAATGTGACTCATGTTTGGATTCCTCTTTTCTTTTTAATTGCAGAAATTGCAACAATTGTTTTGGCTGTGTAAATTTGCGTAATGCTTCCTATTGTTTTTTTAACGAACAATTAGATAAAAAATCTTACGAAGAAAAGATAAGGAGCGTTGACTTGACATCTTTTTCACAAATTCAAAAATTTAAAAAACAATTTGAAGAATTTATTTTAAAATATCCTCATAAATTCGCTCGTACAATTAAATCGATAAATTCAACTGGGGACAACCTTGACGGAGTAAAAAATTGTAAGAATTGTTTTGACGTTTCCAGTGGGGTAAAAGACTGCGCCAACATCTGGCTTTCCTATTCGGAAGTCAGTAATTGTTATGACTGCGACCATTTTGGCAAAAATTCGCAGGATTCTTACCAAGTCTCCACTTTATACCCGGGGAACAAGGTTCTTTTTTCCAGATTTATTCTGGAATCACATGATATTTCTTATTCTTACAATTGCCACAACTGTTCAAATCTTTTTGGCTGTATTGGGCTCCGAAATAAAAGCTATTGTATTTTTAATAAACAATACGGAAAAGAAGAATACGTGAAGCTTGTTCTAAAGTTAATAAAACAAATGGATGAAATACCTTATAAAGATAAGTTAGGAAGAATTTACGAATATGGAGACTTTTTTCCTGCAGACCTTTCCCCTTTTGGATACAACGAGACAGTAGCTCAAGAACTTTTCCCGCTTACAAAGAGAGAAGCTGAAGCAAAAGGGTATTTGTGGAGAGAAAAAATATCCAAAGAATATACGAGCGACACAAATGCGGACGATTTACCGGATTCACTACATGGAACAGACGAAACAATAACTGAAAAAATAATCAGCTGCAGCCACAATGGTAGCTGCGCTCATCAATGTACAAAAGCCTATAAAATAACCAAAACAGAGTTTTATTTTTATAAAAAGATGTCCATTCCAATACCTCGACTTTGTTATAATTGTAGATATTGTGAAAGAATTGCGAAAAGAAATCCGGTAAAATTATGGCCTAGAGAATGCCAATGCGCTGGTTTTACTTCTTCAAATAAAATTTACAGAAATACGCGAGAACACAACCACAAAGACTCTACTTGCCAAAATAAATTCGAAACCCCTTATTCCCCAGAGCGCAAAGAAATAGTGTATTGTGAAACTTGCTACCAGCAAGAAGTTTATTAACATAAATTTATGCAAAAGATTTGTCAAAATTGCAAAAATAATTTCGAAATAGATTCTGAAGATCTTCGCTTTTACGAGCGGATTAGCGTACCGCCACCGACTTTCTGCCCGCAGTGCCGCCTGGCGCGTAAGCTGATCTGGCGCAACGAGCGCTCACTGTATAAAAGAAAGTGTGATTTATGCAAAAAGGACGTCATTTCAATGTACAAAGCTGATGCTCCCTTCCCCGTCTTTTGCCACGACTGCTGGTGGAGCGATGAATGGAGCCCGCTTAACTACGGACAAGACTATGACTTTAATAAACCTTTTTTCCAGCAATTTGCCGAGCTCCAAAATAAAGTTCCGCATGCAGCTTCGTATGAAACTAAAAACGAACGCTGCGCGTACTGCAATTATGCAACCCATAATAAGGGATGCTATCTTCTGTTCGGTAGTTGGTTTAATGAGAATTCCGGGTACAGCCAGACGCTCCTAGAAAGCAGGGAGTGCTGGGATTGTATTTATGTAAAGAAGTCCGAGTTATGTTTGTCCTCCGCTGACTTGATGCAATGTTCTAAGGTAATCCACAGCATAAATTGCTCTAACTGTATCGATTCTGCTTTTCTTTACGATTGTAGGAACTGCCAGAATTGCCTATTTAGCTGGAACCTGCGCAATAAAAACTACTATATTTTCAACGAGCCGGTTTCCAAAGAAGAGTTTGCGCGTCGCAAGGAAGAACTGCTTGGCTCAAACGAGAGCCTGGTGAAAAATATGGCTTTGTTTAAGGACGCGGTGACAAAACAGGCTCTTCATAAATTTATGACCGGGGAGCGGAATCATAATGTTTCCGGAGATCTGTTATATGGCTGTAAAAATGTGCGCGACTCTTTTTATATCCATGACGGCGAAAATGAAAAGTTTGCTGTGCG
Source organism: Minisyncoccota bacterium (assembly GCA_036517215.1). Classification (GTDB taxonomy): domain Bacteria; phylum Patescibacteriota; class Minisyncoccia; order Phycocordibacterales; family UBA9973; genus UBA9973. The sequence goes on from DATDXF010000027.1 coordinate 13,869, forward strand.
CGGCGGGGTAGGACAAAAAGACTCCATGGATATCTTCGGCGTGCATTCAGGCGAACTTATTTATGAATGCAATAGTGTGGATTTTTCTTCTCGGTGTTTCTTCGGAACCAACGCGGAAAACAACGTAAACGCGGTATATGCTCTCGACTGTGAACACACCAACAATATTTTTGGCTGCACGGGTTTGCGTAAAAAGGATTTTTGTATCCTAAATAAACAGTATACAAAAGAGGAGTTCGAAATTCTTAAAGAAAAAATCATTATCCATATGAACGAAATGCCATTCGTGGACAAGAAAAATAAAGTTTATAAATATGGAGAATTTTTCCCGAGCGACCTGTCTCCTCATGCTTATAATGAAAGCATCGCTCAAGAATGGGTGCCGCTTAGCGAAGAAAAAGCTCTGGCCCTCGGCTACGGCTGGGACAGCGTAGGGGAAAAAAATTACGAACCTACTATAAGCTGGAAAGATTTGCAGCCAACTGTCGCTCAAACAGAAGACGGCGTTTTAAAAGAAATAATTCTCTGTCAGGCGTGGGATGAAAATAAAACATCCGCGCAAAATCACAAATGCACTAAGGCTTTTCGTATTACCGAGGATGAACTTTTGATTTACAGAAGGCTCAATGTCCCTCTGCCCCGCAAATGTCCAAACACCCGCTATTTCGAACTCTCACAAATGCGCAGCCGGCCGGAATTTTTCCACCGCTCTTGCATGTGTACGCTTCCGAACCACGACCACGAAAGCAGTTGTCCAAATGAATTCGAGACAAGCTACGCTCCAGGCAGGCCGGATAAAATTTACTGTGAAAGTTGCTATAATAAAGAAGTTTACTAGCTACATTGCCGGGTGAATTACTTTTTTTAACTAAAGTAAACAAAATGAATAAAACTTGTAAAACTTGTGAGAAAAGTTTCGAGGTAAGAAAAGAAGACCTGATTTTCTATGAACAGATAAACGTCCCCCCGCCGAACCACTGCCCGGATTGCCGGATGGCGAGGCGTCTCGCCTTTCGCAACGAACGAACTCTATATAAACGAGCCTGTGACCTGTGCAGGAAAGACGGCGTTTCGCTTTATCCCTCAGGCACAGCTTTCCCTGTATATTGCCAAAAATGCTGGTGGGGCGACAAATGGGACCCTACCATATATGCGACAGCGTGGGACGAGTCTAGGCCATTTTTGGAACAGTACGCCGAATTGAAAAATAAGGTTCCGCGCATCGGTCTTTTGGTCATCGACTGTGTTAACAGCGACTACACAAACAACACCGGGGAGTGCAAGAACTGTTATTTGATTTTTGCCGCGGAAAACAATGAGGACTGCCTGTACGGCCGCTTAATCCAGCGCTGCAAAAATTCAATGGATTGCGCTTTTCTTTATGACTCAGAGTTGTGTTATGAATGCGTGGACACCCGAAGGTCTTTTAAATGCATATATGGGGAAAGGCTCCAGGAATGCGTGGACGTGTTGTTTTCTTTTGATATGCGTAACTGCCAAAATTGCATATTCTGCGTAAACGGACGCAACCTAAACTACTGCATAGAGAACGTACAGCACACCAAAGAAGAATACGAAAAGAAAAAGAATGAAATTTTTTCTTCATATGATTCCGTAGAGAAAGCAAAAGAAAAATACAACGAACTCCGCTCTAAGGCGCTTGTAAAATACGCCCTTGCCACAAAATGCAATAAGGCCACCGGGGATTATATGTACAACTGCCACGAGGGAGTAAGCATATTCGACGCATCCAATACAAAAAATTCTTCGTACGTGGCGGACGCAGAAGATGCTCTGGACTGCCAGGACTGCAATAACCTTTATTTCCGGCCAGAGCGCCTGTATAACGTCATGGGCACCCTGCAAAGCACAAACTGCGTAAGCGGAGTTTACGTAATGTACGGCAATGAGGTGCATTATTCCGACAGCTGTTACAACTGCGTAAACTGTTTTGGGTGTGTCGGGCTCAACAAAAAAAACTATCACATCTTGAACAAGGAATATCCGAAAGAAGAATATCAGAAACTCAAGGAGGAGATAATCGGGCAAATGAAAAAGGAAGGGGTATATGGCGATTTCTTCCCCCCATCATTATCCCCCTTCGGCTACAACGACACCTTGGCGCAGGAATATTATCCACTCTCCGAACAGGAAGCGAAGAAAAAGGGCTTTAACTGGCAAGAAGAGACTTCGGGCACTTACGGTAAAGAAACAATAAAAGAGCCGGATATGCCACAAACCCCGGGAGAGGTCACGGAAGAAATTTTAGACCAAATTTTGGTCTGTAAAGACTGCAAAAAGAACTTCCGTATCACAAAAGGAGAACTTGATTTTTACAAGAGGATGAATTTGCCATTACCGCGCAAAGACTTCGAGTGCAGACACCAGGACCGGATGAAAAAACGAAACCCGAGAAAACTGTGGCCTCGTTCCTGCATGTGCGAACTTAAAAACCACCCACACGGAGACAAAAAATGCGAAAACAACTTTGAAACAGCTTACTCCCCCGACCGGCCGGAGAAAGTTTACTGCGAAACCTGCTATCAGCAGGAAGTGTCTTAGCTTTTCCCCTATCCCGGGATAGGGGGAACTATTTTTGTGTTAAAATTTCAGAAATGGAATATAAAATCTTTTTAGGATACCTGGCTTCGTCTATAGCAATATTGAGCTACCTTTTGTATTTCATTGGGATTGCCAAAGGGAAAACAAAACCGCACGCGTTCACTTGGCTTGTATGGGGAGTCTTAAATATAGTGGCGTTCGCAGCGGTGCTTGTGGCAGGAGGCGAAGCTGGCGCGTGGGTTCTCGGGATAAACGCCTTGGCGTGCCTGACAATCTCCGGAGTCGGATTTTACCAACGACATGTGGAATATGATATTTATGACTGGTTAGCGCTCGCGGGTGCGTTGGTCGGAGCGTATTTGTGGTGGCTTACTTCCAATCCTCTTTACGCAGTTATATTGGTCTGCCTGTCGGATGGCGTGGGCTCTGTCCCTATATTCCGAAAGGCATATCGCGCGCCGTTTGAGGAAAACGCACTGGCTTTTTTCGTAGGCATTCTTTACTACCCTCTTGCCATCGTGGCCCTAGAGTCGCTAACATTAACAACCTGGCTATATCCGGCTTTCGCAATTATTCTTGATGGAGCATTGGTGTCCTTGGTGTTGTGGCGACGAAAAAAAATCACATAAGACAGTTTCTACTTCTTAACTCCGTGCTTGGAATGTAATTTTTCCACTTCTTTTTCTTCCAGCTCTTCTTTTTTTTCTTTACCGCGCTCACCGAGAGTTTTCAACTCCGCATCCCCCAACATATTTAATGATCTTACAAGCTCGGACAGATGTTCTATGGTATTTTTCTCCGGCGCATCGAGCACTTCTTCTAGGAGCGCGTGCAACATCCAGCCCATCCGGGGTCCAGGTTTTATGCCGAGCTCTTTCATCATAAACTCGCCGTCAATTTTAAGCTGGTTGACCGATATGGGGTCGCGGAGAGCTTCCTCTACCATCGCGAAATATTTTCTCAGGCGGTACGGCGCTTCTTTTTTCTTCATGCCCACCCGATCGCATTCCCGAAGGTCCATCAAAAGCCAAATATTTTCCACTCCGACTTTTTTTATAATTCTCCGCACCGCGGAAAGAGTAATCAGTCCGGTGTCCGAGAAAAACATGTGATTGCGGATAAGTTTTTCCACCAGCTCTGTTTCTTTCCTGGGAAATTTCAGGCGCTCCATTATTTTTTTTGCCATTCTGGCGCCCACGACTTCATGCCCGTAGAAAGTATATTTTTTCTTAGGCACACGGACAGAGGATTTTTCATGGTCTGGCTGGGATAGGGACCCAGAGAACCGAGGACCTGATAAATCTTCTGCCCGTGTGCCTCTAGTTCTCGGCTTGCCTATATCGTGAAAAAGCGCTGCGAGCCTTATTTCTAAAGGCCAGTTCTTATTGGCCGCATGCTGGCCGGCCAAAAGCGCGTGGTTCCAAACGTCGTAAAAATGCTCCCCGGACTGCTCGCAGCCTATCCCCTCTTCCAACTCCGGAATTATATTTTTTAATAATTTAAGTTTTTGCAACATCAAAATTCCGCTGGCAAGATTTTTTGACGTGAGTATTTTTACAAGTTCGTCGTGTATCCTTTCCGACGAAATTTTTTTTATCAGTTCCGCGTTTTTCAAAATACTTTCTGTAGTTTCATATGCCACAGAAAAATCAAGTTGGCAAGCAAACCGGACTGCGCGCAACATGCGTAGTGCATCTTCCATAAAACGGTCGTCCGGATTGCCTACAGTTCTAATAGTTTTACTTTCAATGTCCTTTACTCCCTCATATAAATCTACAATATGTCCATTAGCTTGTCCTTTATGCCTGCCCGCCAAAGCTTTAGCGTCGGCGGGTCCGTAAGCTATTGCATTCATAGTAAAATCACGTCTTTTTAGGTCATCTTCCAGTTTATCGCTATATTTTACTTCATCCGGATGTCTAAAATCGCTATATTTTGCCTCTATTCTGTATGGAGTTACCTCAATAATCTTGTATTCCGGCTGTTCCTGCCTGCCGGCAGGCAGGTCATAAATAACGTCCTTTGATGATGTTTCACGTGTAACAAATTCTATGGGAATGCAAACCCCTACAGTACCGAAAGTATTCTCGTAAACCGTCTTCTCAAAAAGGCTGATTATCTGTTCGGGGGTCGCATTAGTGGTAACATCCCAGTCTTTTGGTTCCCGGTCCATTAAAAGATCCCGAACACACCCCCCTACCAGGTATGCTTCGTACCCGCCTTTCTCAAGAGTGTTGGTTACATGTGAAACTTCGTTTGGGATTTTTTCTATTAAATTTTTAAAATCCTGTTCCACTTGGGAATATGTGCGGCCAGGGAGAATCGAACTCCCGTCTCATCCTTGGCAAGGACGTGTTCTACCACTAAACCATGACCGCGGTTATTTTTTAATGGCTTAATTATATATTATATTGGGTATATTGCAATTTTTACTTTTTCAGCTAGTAAAATAAGGATATTTTGATAATCTCAAAAATAATGTATAATTACCTGAGCGCACCCGTAGTGAAATGGATATCACAACAGTCTTCGGAACTGTCGTTGGGGGTTCGAATCCCTCCGGGTGCACAAAAAGAGAACAAGAATTAAAGTAAGAGGTCAGTGTCCTTTAGATTAATCTTTGCCAAATAAGGATTTTGTGAATAACTGTGGATAACTATGTTAGTAATGGGTATAAAGGACATTGATATAGGCTGTCTTTTTGACTCATTTTTTAGGAAAATACGTTGTAAAATATAGATATTTTGATAAAAGACATTAAATTTTACTCATTTGTTTCACGTGAAACGAAAATTAGGTGCTAGTGACTAGGGTCTAGTTGCTAGAACCTATAAACTATAAGCTAGGACCTAATTTATGCCAAAAGTATTTACTTCTAAAACTCAACAAACAGGGGAAATTGGGGAGAATGTGGCAGTCAGGTTTCTTGTGAAACATGGTTTTTCGATATTGGAAAGAAATTACACAAAAAAATGGGGTGAAATTGACATAATCGCTGAAAGAGCCAATAAAATTCACTTTATAGAGGTTAAAAGTGTTTCCCGTGAAACATTAAATAACGTTACCCATGAAACAATGGATCAATACCGACCGGAAGACAATATGCATCCATGGAAGCTGAAGCGCCTGGCGCGGACTATACAAACGTACCTTTTGTCCAATAAGACCTCGGATGAAAAAGAATGGCAGGTAGACTTACTGGTCGTATTTTTAAGCGTGAAAGAGAATAAGGCCAGGGTAAAAGTAGTCAGTGATATTATTTTGTGATATACTCGGAAAGCTTTTAAAGTCAAACGGGCTGTCGTATACCGGTAGTACGTCTGTTTTGGGAACAGATAGACTGGGTTCGATTCCCAGCAGCCCGACACGAAAAATATTGAAAACGCGGGATTAGTTTAATGGTAAAACGTCAGTTTTCCAAACTGAGGTTGGGAGTTCGATTCTCCCATCCCGCACACAGTAAGGGAAAGAAGGCAAATTTATTTGCCTTTGGGGAGAAGCGAAAGGCTTTTTTATATTGAGCAAAGCGAAATAAAAAAGCACCTGGCTATGTAATGGCCGATTCTCCCATCCCGCAC
>DATDXF010000028.1:0-27061 GCA_036517215.1 Minisyncoccota bacterium
CAGCGCCTTCAGCACTGCTAAAAACAAAAACTGCTTACTCGGTTTGGTTTAAAATATACAACGATTTTCCCAAGGCGCACCGCTATACCCTGGGAGGAAAGATTGAAGATTACTTTCTCGGTCTTTTGGAGAATATCTTTATATCAATATACCTTCCACCAGAAACAAAAATAGCTCGTCTTCTCACTGCAATTTCCAAACTTGATGGCGTGAAATTTTTCCTACAAATAGCTTGGGAAAATAAATGTATCCCTAGTGAAAAATATTCTACACTTTCAGGAAACCTGGATGAAATTGGCAGAATGCTTGGTGGCTGGAAAAAAGGCCTTGAAAAGAAAACTCCTCCAAATAAATGAAGGAGAAACATCGAGTTTCGAGGAACCACGATGCGGTTGCGGTTCTCGGAGTTCCAGACGTTGTCGTTCGAGAACTTGTTGACGTTGGCCTTGAGCCTGCGATCGTTGTCGTTCGCGTTAGCAACGAAGAATTGTGCGATGAACCCTCTATGACACTGCCGACCTGAGCATAATTTAATATCAAAGGTCGTGCTGTATTTTATTTTGGGCTTAAAAGCCCACCAGCTCACCGCACCAACTTTTAGTTTTTTGTTTTTAAAAGGAATTCACTCTCTCGCAAGAAAAGCTCCAGCGAAACTCTCGAATTGATTTTAAAATAATCATGGCTTACAGCCTTAGCCAGAAGCATTTCCCGATTACATAGACAGTATAGCAAAATTAAAAAAATAAGGGTCAAAGGGAAAAAGAATCAAAGAGACAAAATGAAAACCGCCCTCCGTACGATCTTCATTTTGAAGCGTGGAAAAGCGGTTGTGATGTGGAAACGAAGCAACTGAGCTACTGTTGCGTCGGAACCACGATGCGGCGGCGGTCCTCGGAGCCCCAGACGTAGTGGCGCGCGAGAACTCGTAGACGTCGGCCTTGAGCCTGCGATCGCGGACGCGCGCGTAAGCAACGAAGAGATTGGAACGGTCCGGAAGGATCGGCTCGTCTCCCTTGGTGAACAGAGACCACGTCGCCCACCCTTCAGGGTGAAGCTTGTCGCGGTTGTCGGGAGCGAAGCTCTCGGCCTGTGCTTGTGCGACACGCAGCTTCTCGAGATCGACGCCGAGGCTTCCGAAGATATCGACGAACGTGCCGTTGGCACCGTTCTCGTCCATCTCGTACATCGTAGCCGGGGTTTCGGGGGCTGGCTTGCCCGGCACATCGAGTCCCCAGTTCTTGAAGTCGGGGTCGAGGTAGCCAGTGTACTTCTTGGATTTCGCGAACGTCGCAGTGCCGTCGGTGGCACGGAAGACGATCTTTTCACCCTTGTACAACTCACGGAGAGCAACTGCACTTGCGGTGATCGTGGCCATAGTGTCCCTTCTTTGTTTTGAAAAGCTTTCACCTATGCTAATTTGCCAATAGGTATATTCCGGAAACAAACGCCGGAAGCGTTTCACAGGTTGTCCCTGCTTACCACTGGATTCGGGGTAATTATAGCAGGATTGGAGGCGTTTGTCAATGTTTCGTAATCTGAGTTCAACCATTGAGAATAAATGATTATTTAAGAAATTATTTTGTTTTTAACTCAGTAGTTTTAGGTACTTTGATATAATTAAGGTATGAAAACATTAGTGGAAAACTGTTTTGCCCTAAACACAAAACTATTAAAAAATGACCTTCGCAATGCCCGACAAAATAAGCCAGTGGAGAGTGAATACCTTAATTTCGTACATAATGGTAAACCATCTGCCCTTTTTTATTCCATAGAGCATAGTTTTGATGGGAATACCTACTTAGTCGTCACCTTTGACACAGAACCACAAAAGATCCTCTTGTCTACAAGAGAATTGCCCTTTGGAACTCGTACATATCTTACATGCGGTTGTTCAAAAAGAACTAACACCCTATATCTTAAAAATACATTCTTTGCGTGTTTTAGTTGCCATCAGTTACGCTATAAAAGTACTACAATCAATAGTAGGAGTGATCACGGTCGGATGCTCTATCAGCAAAACAAGAGGTTAGAGCTTATTAATATGCGCGAAAGTATTCCACGACCTCTCTATAGATCTAAATGGACTAAACGATTTGTGCGTTTTATTAAGCTTTGTGATAAGGCAGGACTATTTAGAGAGGTAAAAGGCGCTCAAACAACCATGAAAGCTATACAAGACTATCAATCTCAATACCCTTAGACGAGTACAATACTTTTGCGATTCTTTTAGGACCTGTCTGCGTAGCGGAGGAATTCCCAGAAACAAGCGTAAATACCGTAAGTATCGTAATAGCTGACGGTATTTACGATACTTACGATGTTTTTATCATTCTGGTGGTATAGATCGAAGAATCCTCCCCTGCTTATTACGGCTTACGATTATCCGTTCATGACGTGGTGGAGGTAGTTCTATTTTAAATTCAAACGGAATAGATTTTGAAATGTTAGTAGGAAAAAGTTGTGATGTGCCTACTCCATTCCTATCGAAAGTGACATAGGGAAAATATAGCAGAAATAATCATATTTTCAAACCCTTTACTCTGCTTAATTTTTATCTATTGAAGTTATTTTCCCGTCATCCAGATGCACCACGCGCTCGGCATACTGGCTATATTCCGGTTCGTGAGTGACCATGATTATAGTCTGACCAGCCTTATGCAATTCTCTGAAGATATCCATGATTATGCGGGAAGATTCATTGTCCAGGTTCGCGGTCGGCTCGTCGGCAAAAAGAATTTTCGGTTCATGGGCAATGGCGCGCGCAATGCTCACTCTCTGCTGTTCGCCGCCGGAAAGTTTGGAAGGCAGGTTGTTCAGCCTTTTTTCCAGACCCACCCGCACCAGCGCCTCTTTTGCTTTTTCATAAGCTTTTCTCTCCGGAATATTCTGCATTAAAAGCGGAAGGGCCACGTTTTCGAGCGCGTTCATCTCCGGAAGAAGCGCGTAATCCTGAAACACGTAACCGAGCCGGGAAAGCCTGAAATAAGTTTTGTCGCCGACCGACATGAGGTGGGTATCTTTTGCGTCTATTAGAATTTCTCCGGCGGTAGGCTCGTCAAGCAGGCTCATTTGGTAAAGGAAAGTGCTTTTCCCCGCGCCGGAACGTCCCATTATGGCAACGAACTCTCCATCCTGCGCCACAAAATTTATCCCCTTCAGGACTTCCGTCGTACTCTCCCCGTCTTTGAATGATTTTTTTAAATTTTTTACTTCAATCATATTGGTTTAATTTAATTTCTGCCTAAAATGGAATCAAGCGTATTTTTACGGACGACCAAGCGGGCGGGAATGAATCCCGCGACAATGGTGGTAGCCATCAAAAGCCCGATTCGAAGCAGTGTGCCGCTTACGGGAGCCACCAGTATCCCGTCGCTGAAAGGAAAATTGATTGGATGCGCCGCTATGGCAGGCTGGAGAAAAGCATAAAGCACTATAACGCCTATAAGAGAGCCACAAAACGCGTAAAAGAAGGATTGCAGGATGTAAGATATCTCAATCGCGTGTTCATTTATCCCTATGCCTTTTAATATACCGATAAATTTCCTCCTGGTAATGGCGTTAATAAAGATAACAATAAATATGGTTATGGAAGCTACAACTAAACCTATGGAAGAAAGCATGTTTCCTAGCAGTGCAAACGTGTCCACCATGTCTTTGATAAACTTGGGCTGGGCATCGGCATAAGTCTGCACTTTGGCCACTTTATCGACTCCGTTTTGTTTCAAGATGTCCCGGATTACCGCCGGATCCGTGCCTGGTTTTAATTTAATCGATATTTCATCCACATTATAGTCGTTCCGGCCAATGATGCTCCTTAATTGGGAATCTACCATAAATACCCTCATTGAAAGCTCATCCACTTTTGCCTTGATTATTCCTTTGACTGTTACCTCTCTTTCAACCCCATGTACGTTAATCCTGATTTTTGTTCCCGGCTCAATGTTATTTAGAGCCGTAAAGCCGGGGGAGTCAATCGGCAAATATTTTTTTACCAGATATGCTCCCAAGAGCACCTGATCGTAGTCTGAGGAAGTGAGGTATTCTCCTTCCACTATGAACTTGGCAAGATTGGTTACCTTGTCTTCAGAAGCGGGGTCTATCCCGGTGACGGAGGCCACCGCCGTGTTAGGTTTTTCTTTATCGCTTGTGCGTGTTTTGTAATTCGCTTCCAGCGTGCCTCCGTCCAGGTAACGCGCGGACATCGCTTCCACTTGCGGCAGAGACTTTACTATGTTTATGATTTCCGGACTGTTTTCTATGTACGATTTATCGTTTAGGCTGGAGATGATGACATCGCTCGTATAGTGGGTTCGGACGGCGTCTATCGCCCCCTGTATCAGACCCACGAGTATCCCACTTACCACCACAAGGTTAAGAAAGGTAAAAAACATCACAAATATGATGAGCACTGTGGTCCAGGGATTTGACCTTCTAATTTGGCGTTTCGCCAGGAAAAATCCGATGCGAATATTTAATGAAGAAAACATAAATTTTATTTAACCAAAGAAATATCAGGGTTAAGAACAACGATATCCCCGTCCTCAAGACCGGAAACAACTTCCGCTTGCCCCAAGGAAGATTTGCTCCCGAGCACTACTTCCCTGTCTTCTGTGGCTTTATCTGTTTTAATTTGCACGTATGTTTTACCATCCTTCTCAAAAACTACTCCTCCGGGAACGACTATAACATTCGGCTTGCTAAAAATTATTATTGAGACGTTTGCTGTCATGCCCGACTTGATACGGTCGTCCGGCCCGTCGAACTGCAATTTTATTTTATAAGTTGAAACTCCGTCACGTATGGTTTCTGCAGGATCTACGGAAACAACTTTCGCACCGAATAAAATATCTTCCCCGTAAGCATCCAGGGTTACTTTCGCCATGTCGCCGAGATGAATAAGCGCTATATTCATTTCCGGAACGTAGCTTTCAATCTGGAAAATGTTCGCACTCATGAGAGTTACGAGCGGGGCATTAACGGCCGCTATTTCCCCGACTTTTGCGTCTGTATTGGTTATGAGCCCGTCAAAGGGCGCCCGGATGTAATAATCCGACAAATTGTTTTTTGCGTCTTGTAGCGAATTTTCTTTTTGTTTTACTGTAAGTTCAAGATCTTTCATGTCAAGATCAGCGCTGGAAAAAGATTGTTTGTAATCGCTTATATCTGTTTTTACTTCTGACAAGCTACTAAGATGTGGGTTTATTTTATCTGTGTAATCAGACAGGGTGTCTTTAGAATCAGAAAAGTCTGAAGGATCATCTGAGTAGTCCGCTAAATAATCTACGAGATTCTTTATGCTCTTTACTGTGTCAGCGAAAATTTTTGTTGTCTCGTAAGTTTTTTCAATAATGGCTTCTATCTCGGCACCGGAAGAATTTCTATCAACCAACCGGAAGCTTTTCCTGTTCTCATTAAATGATGCGAGTGATTTATAATATGATTTCTCAGCGTCTTTCCTGTAATTAACGGCAGCGCTGCTGCTTCTCTGCACAGCATCATCCATGACATCTTCCATGCCTATTATTATCACAGACAGGTCCAGAAAGGCATCGGAAACAGCGCTAAAGCCGTTATCGTAAGCTTTTACCAGATCCGCATTCATATTTTCTTCTGAACTTTCAAGTTCGAATTTTTCTAAAGCGAGGCGGGCGCTCGCGAGAGCTATTTCCGCGTCATGAACTTTTTTTTCGGCTTCTTTTGCGTCAATTTTTGCGATTAAAGAACCGGCCTTAACATATTGTCCTGCCGAAAAATACACCCTCTCTATCATCCCCTCTTTCTCAAAGGCAAGCTCCACGTCTTCGGACGCAATTACTTTACCCGACACGTATACTTGATTTACAAAGTCGGAATGGGTAATCGTAACTGTCTGCGCCGTCTCTTTTTTATTATTAAAAAAAATTATCCCGAGAATTACCAATGCTGCGGCTCCGAGCACACAATAAACATACTTCTTTTGTTTAAAGAATTTAACCATTTTGTTCATATGGATTCATTCTACCAAAAAAACGTTTATTTACAAGTTAACGAAGACCGGTCTTGGTTAAATTAGCTCCATTTCTTTTCCTACGTCGGATAGAATTTTAAGAGCCTGGTCGATTTGTTCCCTAGTATGGGCTGCGGAAATCTGGAACCTAAGCCGAGCTGTACCCTCCGGAACTACCGGAAACCATAGCCCTACCACAAATAATCCTTTTTCTAAAAGTTTACGACTCATCTCCTCAGTTTTCGCGGCGTCATTTAGCATAACCGGGACAATCGGGTGAATCCCGTCCAAAACATTGAAGCCAAGCGACTTGGCACCGCTTCTGAAATATTCGGCATTGTCCTTTACCTTGACGATGAGTTCGGGTTTTTCCCGTAGCATATCGAGCGCTTTCATTGAAGCCACGACTACTGACGGCGGAACAGAATTGGAAAAAAGATACGTGCGCGATTTTTGGCGCAGCAGTTCAATGATTTCTTTTTTCCCGGCGATATATCCTCCCACTGCTCCCCCGAGAGCCTTGCCGAAAGTTCCAGAAAGTACGTCAATCTGCCCGTGAAGGTCGTAGTGTTCCGCTGTGCCGGCGCCTGTTTTTCCGAGCACGCCTACCGCGTGCGCGTCGTCCACGAATAAAAGCGCGTTATGCTTATCCGCGATTTCTCGCAATTTTGGCAAGTCCGCCAGATACCCTTCCATAGAAAACACTCCGTCGGTAACAATAATTTTAAAGCGGTAATTCTTATCCTTGTCCTCTTCCAGGAATTTTTCAAGCGCTGAGATGTCTCCATGCGGGTAAATTCTTTTGGCCACATTTTCTTTTTTACAAAGCTTAAAAGCATCAATTATGCTCGCATGGTTGAGCTCGTCGCTATATATGGCATCCATATATGATTCCGCGCTGCCAAAAGCTTCGTTGGTTACAGTGGCGAAAAATCCCAAGTTGGACATAAAATTCGTGGAATATAAAATACTGTCTTCCACTCCCAAAAATTGCGCCAGCTTTTTTTCCAAAACCTTATGGATGCTTTCCGTGCCGGAAATAAACCGGACCGACGACAGGCCAAACCCGTATTTATTTATAGCTTCCTGGGCCGCTTGCGCTATTTCCGGGTCATTGGCCAATCCAAGATAATTATTGGAGGCGAACATCAGAACTTTCCTGCCCGAAATTTCAACTTCCGGACCCTGCGCCCCTTCGAGCTCTCTTTCAGTTTTAAATTTCCCCGCTTGCCTGAGCGTCTCCAGTTCTTTTTCTATGGCCTCTTGAAGTTTATTTGAATACATTGATTTTGCGAAATCACGTCGCGCAAGTTAATTCTGCTGAATTATGTCGTGTCCTCCTTTTAAACACGACCAGCGCGACGCTCTTCCTATTTGCTTAATTTTACTTTTAAATTACTAAGCATATCGCTTACCATCTTGGAGAGATCGTACTCATGCTTCCATCCCCAGTCCTCCCTAGCAGCACTATCGTCTATGCTTTTTGGCCAGCTATCTGCGATAGGTTGACGAAAGTCCGGAGCATATTTTACCTCAAAATCGGGAATGTGTTTTTTAATTTCGTTGGCAATATCTTCCGGCGAAAAACTAATGGTCGAAAAGTTATAACTCATCCTGTTTTTTACCTTTTCGCCAGGAGCCTCCATGAGTATAAGTGTCCCTCGGATTGCGTCTTCCATGTACATCATAGGTAGATAAGTGTCGGCTTTAAGAGGGCTGGTAAACTTTTTTTCTTGCAATGCCCCGTAAAATATCTCGACAGCATATTCGGTGGTACCGGGTCCTGGCTCGCTTTTCCAGCTTATAAGCCCAGGATACCGCAAACTGCGCACGTCTACTCCATAGCGCTTGTAATAATACTGGCACAACAGCTCGCCGGCGTATTTTGTAACTCCATATATTGTGGACGGCTCTAGTATCGTATGTTGAGGAGTATTGTCGCGAGGAGTCGTAGGCCCAAAAACAGCTATAGAAGAAGGCCAAAATATTTTCAATTGCTGTCCTGTCTCTTTCATCAGGTCTACCGCTAAATCAAGTAGAAGTTTCAAGGATCCCATGTTTAAATCCCACGCCAGCCTCGGGTTCTTTTCCGCACCAGCGGACATTAGGCCAGCCAAAAGATATACGGAAGTAATTTTTTCCTTATGTATTACCTCTTTGATAGCATTTTCATCGGTAGCATGAAGAATCAGGTAAGGCCCTGTGCCTTGTAAAGCTGAGTTTTCGGCGCGAATATCGGAAGCTATCACGTTGTCTTTACCATATTTTTCACGCAACTTAAGGATAAGTGAAACTCCCACCATTCCGCTTCCGCCTATTACTAAAATTTTTTCTTTTTCCATATTTGTTTGATTATTTTATCATAACTTGCCAGTGAGCCTGTAAATCGGAATTTTCTTCGTCAATTTTAAAGCCTAGCTCTGAAATAAATTTGAGGAATACTGTGTTTCTGTCGTCCGAGCCTGTCCAAAAAACACTATTCGGGAAGTGTTTCCTGTAAATATCAAAGACAAATTTGGTAAAATTTACCATCATCCCCCTGCCCCTAAAAAGGGGGTAAGCGCGGAATGATACTGTGTGCCAGTCGCTGTCTATTTTTCTCTCGTCGTTGCTTCCGAACTTCATGGATTTCTTGCCCAAAGGCTTCGGTCCGAACCAAATTATGGCTGCCAAAGTGTCCGTTTGCTTATGAACAAGTATAAAGGGAGTCCTATTTTTTTTATACCAATCTTCATAAGACCCGACTACAAAACGTTCCTTGTCTCCCGTGTAATTTTGGAGGTCAACGTCGCTTTCGTCCTCGGAAAGCTGCTTCAGCTGTTCCGCGTATTTCTTTTCCATGCCAACAAGCACGTCGAACTCGTCGCCTCGTTGGCAGATAGCGTCGGCTATGTGTAAAGAATTAAAAATCGGCAGCGGCAAAGAAAAATTAAGCAAGTTTTCTTTGGGAAATATTTTCATCCCGTTAGAAGCAGGTCGCGGTCAATAAGCCGTGACTATGCTTTGTTATGCTATTAAATTTTAATTTTTTGATAAACATTGTTTTTATATAAAACTGCGACCGTGGCTTCTAACGGGATTCATTCCCTTTTTATTCTACGGTTACGCTTTTTGCTAAATTGCGCGGCTTGTCGACATCGTTTCCTCGCTCCACTGCTATATAGTATGCCAAAAGCTGCATAGGAATAAAAGCCAGGACTGGCGTCAGTATTTCGAGCGTCTTTGGGATATAAAAAACGTCATCCACGATTTTTGACAGTTCCTTATTGCCTTCCGTCGTCAGGGCTATCACTTTCCCCCCGCGGGCTTTTATTTCCTGTATGCCGCTTTTACTCTTTTCGTACATGCTATCCATGGGCGCGATTACAAGAGAAGGGAAATTTTTATTAATTAGAGAAAGCGGGCCGTGCTTGAGTTCGGTAGCGTTGATTCCCTCCGCATGAATATAGGAGCATTCTTTCATTTTGAGCGCGCCTTCCATGGCAGTACCTGCGTTATATTTGCGACCCAGGAAAAAAAAGTTGCTATTGTTTTTGTATTTCCGGGCAAGGCGTTTTATGTCGCTCGATTGTTTTAGAATTTTTTCCACCGACACAGGAAGCTTTTGCATTTCTTTGATGATTTGCTGACCATGCTTCTTTGATAACCCGTGCATCCTGCCCAGGTAAACCGCGAGCATTATCTGGAGCAATACCTGTGAAGTTGAGGCTTTAGTAGAGGCGACTGCCGTCTCCGGGCCTACGTGGTTGTAAATTCCGGCATCCACTTCTCTAGCTATGCTAGAACCGATGACATTTACTATGCCCAGAGTAAGCATGCCTTTTTGTTTTGCTCGCTTTATGGCGTTTAAGGTATCCGCGGTTTCTCCGGACTGGGAAATTGACAGAAGTCCGGTGTTTTTGGGAGTAGCACTTTCTCTATATGTAAATTCTGAGCCATATTCTACTTTAGTCGGAATTCCTGCGAGCTCCTCGAAAGCATATTCGCCAATGAGCCCGGTAAAACGAGCTGTGCCCATAGCCACCGTAGTTATGCTTTTAAGATTTTTCAATTCTTTTTCAAATTTTTCCAAGCCGCCGAATTTTATATTTCCGTCTGCAAAAATAAGCCTGCCGGCCATGGTATTCCTGAGGGACTCGGGTTGTTCGAAGATTTCCTTTAGCATAAAATGCGGAAACCCACCGCGCTCAAGTTCTTCAATTTTCATTTCCAGCTTATGCACGTAGGGATTGATCTTTATCTTATTCCCTATTGTCTTTACGGTAAGCTTACCTTTCTTGATGATTCCCATTTCGTTGTCCTCAAGGTAAATAACTTTATTGGTATATTCGATTATCGGCGTAGCGTCCGAGGCTATGAAAAATTCCTTATTTCCTATTCCGATGACCGCGGGGCTTCCAACCTTCGCCACGACGACTGCTTCTGGTTCGTCTTTGGATATGACCAGAATAGCGTAAGCGCCTACGACTTCGAGAAGGGCCAGGCGCACGGCTTCATCTATGGAAACTTTGGCGTTCTTTTTTATGTCTTCTATTAAATTGGCCAAAACCTCCGTATCGGTATCGCTCGTGAACTTATATCCCTTTTTTATCAATATTTCTTTTATCGGAAGATAGTTTTCGATTATACCGTTGTGCACTATCGCTATATCGCCCGAGTTGGACAGCTGTGGATGGGAATTCCTATCCGACGGCACACCGTGCGTAGCCCAGCGGGTATGGGCGATACCCACAACTCCGGAAAGATTTTTCGGGCTGCCGGTTTTTATGAAATTTTTCAGCTCGGCCACTTTACCCTTTTTTTTGTAAACGGAAAGAACACTCCGGTCAAGAAGTGCCACTCCAGCAGAATCATAGCCACGGTATTCTAACCTTTCTAATCCTTTGATTAAAATAGCGTACGCATCCCTTTTACCGATGTATCCGATAATGCCGCACATACAGATAAATATAAGCGAAGCTTGTATTTACGTCAGGCTTCGCTAAAAATAAGTTAAATTTATTAATAACCTCAACCTTAATTATAGCAAAATACGGCTGCTTTAGCCAGCATTTTTTACGAAGGCCGGACCTTCATAAAAGACAAAGTCGGACCTTAATACGTTATTCGTCCAGAATTTCAAAGTCGTCTCCGGCCTTTGCTTTTAGCTTGTTTTTACGTATAAAATAAACTGCACTCGCGCCGGCTCCGATAAAGACAAAAGAGGCTATGGGTACGGCAGGCAGCCCTGAAAACAGACCTGAATCCTGACCAACAGCTAGTGAGTTTAATGATGCCGCTTCCAGGCCTTGATTTGGAACTTCATTTTCGGAATTATTGAAATTACTGGAAGCTTGGCTGGAAAGAGCGCCTTTCTTGGATGGAGGTTTTGCCGGGGCTACCGCAAGAGAAGCTGAATAATCAAAAACTATTTCTCTTTGCGGTGTCATGAGCTTTAACGTATTTTTGTCTTTAATCGAGAATCCGCTCAACTTCGGGGAAATAGTTGTTTTTCTTTTTGACGGCAAAATTGTATTTTTAGGCAAGGTAAAAATTTTATACTGGCTTACAAGAAGCCAGTTGGAAATATCCGCATTATGATCGGTCTCGTTAGATATTTCTATAAAGAAATCGCTTGCATTCCCAACTCTCGATATTAAAACTTTTGGCTCTATAACTTTAATCGTAATTTCAGCGGTCGCATCCGGAACATCGGTAAAAACATCCGGATAATATTCAAAGACTACTTTGTAATCTCCAGGATAAAAATAGGTATGGGTAAATTTTTCAGTAATGCCCACTTTCACTTCCCTAAAATCCCCGTCGCCGAAATTCCAATAATATTTGCCGTGAGATAATTTTTCGCCCGCCTTACCGGTTCCCGTACCTTGGAGCACAAACGGCACTCCGGTATGCACGGGTGAAGTAGCAATTATTTGAACTTTGGGAATTTGCACTTTGGGAGCTTTTTTAGTAGAAGATGAACCAGACGAAGAAGAACTTTCACTGTCATTACTGCCACCATCTTCACCGTCATCTGAAGTATCGTCGTCGTCATTTTTCTCTTCTTCCTCTTCGTCTTCTGAAGTTTCCGAAGCGGGGTTTGCTGTTCCTTTGGTTGGGCTTTGATTATTTTTCCAGCTTCCGCCAATTAGGGCGCCGGATTTTTCAACATCCGGAGTAGACAAATCTGCAGAATAATTTTTGACGGATCCAAAGGTAACCCTGTCGAATTCCGTTTCTCCATCGTAAAGCCCTATTGAATCACCGGAATTATTTAAGCCACTGACGTCAAAAGTTACGACTCCTCCCGTTGGTATGGTTCCAAACAGAGGAGCAAGTAAATTTTTTTCCGTCGGAGTTCCGGTGGGGTCAGTAAGTTCCGTCAATTTCCAACTTGCAAGATCGATATCGCTTCCGCCAGTATTTTTTAACTCCACCCATTCCGGACTAGAGGCAGAAGAAAATTCATTTATAACTACATCGGCACGTGCCGCGCCAAACCAAGAGAAAAAGATAAAACTGATAAAAAATACAATAAATTTTTTAGACATATGTGATTTTTAAAATATTTTATAATATGCTACAATCATATCATGGAAAATAATTATGACCTTGTGGCCATTGGGGATACTGTTATAGATGCCTTTATAAAACTGAAAGAAGCAACCATAGCGGGCGTCCCGGATACGGCTGACTATAAAATCTGCATGCCTTTTGCTGAAAAAGTACAATATGAAGACGTCTTTATCACTCCCGCGGTCGGCAACGCTTCTAATGCCGCGGTTTCTTCTGCACGACTGGGGCTTAAAACCGCCCTTGTCACAAATCTAGGAGATGACCGGGAAGGAGAAGATTGCTTAGCGGCACTTCAAAAAAATAATGTTAGCACCGAATTCGTGAAAATAAATAAGGGAATTAAAACAAACTCACATTACGTGCTTTGGTACGACGCGGAACGGACTATTTTAATAAAGCATGAGAATTATCAGTATACTTTGCCGGACTTTGACGACCCTAAATGGGTCTACTTCAGCTCGGTAAATGAAACAGCTTTCCCTTTTCATTACACCATAGCTGACTATTTGGATGCCCATCCTGATATAAACTTGGCTTTTCAGCCGGGAAAGTTTGAGATAAAACTTGGGAAAGAAAAATTGGCCAGATTTTACAAACGCGCAAAAATATTTTTTTGTAACGTAGAAGAAGCTGAGAAAATATTGGGGCTGGAAGACCTGGATGTTAAAGACCTGCTTGTAAAAATGCGCGAATTGGGCCCGGAAATTGTGGTTATAACCGACGGACCGAAAGGCGCGTATGCTTATGACGGAAAAGAGTTTTTGTTTATCGCCCCTTATCCGGATCCGAAACCTCCTTATGAACGCACCGGCGCGGGCGATGCTTTTTCTTCTACTATCGTAGCGGCGCTCATCGCGGGAAAAACTTTAGCTGAAGCCATGACCTGGGCCGGAGTCAACTCCATGTCAGTAGTACAGCAAGTCGGAGCGCAAAACGGACTCCTCTCCAGAGAAATAATAGAAGAATACCTCAAAAACGCCCCGGCTGACTACAAAGTAAAAGTTATATAAATAAAAACGACCCCGGGCAGGATTACCCGAGGTTCGTCGATTGAAAGAGTTCGGCCACGCGCCTCACTCCTGTTACGCGGGATGTCGAGCTAACCCCCGATTTCGTCGAGAAGCCTCTGCTCGTCGACCGGCGGCGGGTTCAATGCCGCCGTCACCTCTCCCCGCTTGATTGCGAGGAAGAGGAGGATGAGAGAGATGTCGCTGCTCAGCAGCTCCTCTCCCCCGGGAATTCCGTCCAGCTTCTTGCCAAAAATGTGCAACATAGTCGGGTCGACCATCGTTGATTCTCCTTCCACTCAAAACTACCAGCCTGAAACTACTATGTCAAGACAAGGACTATTTTCTATTTAAAACTTTTTTACCACTCCTTTGATTAAGTCTTTGCCCATGCCGTAATGCTCTATGAGTTAACCCTCCCGCGTGTTATAAATTGTAATTAAAAAAAACGACCCCGGGCACCATGCTCGGGGTTCGTCGATTGAAAGAGAGGTCAGCTACACGCTGTTCTCTTTATGGCCAAGGCCTATTGAGGCCATCGTGGCGTCTCGGCTCGCGATGCGGACCCCTTTCCAGGTCGAACTCGTCTCCGAGTCCAACCTCTTCAACGGGTGGGGGCTTGAGAATGTGCACACTCTCATCGTGCGGCGCGACGTTGCTGCCGCACCGGAGACACCGTGTTTCGATTTCAGCCATGAAGTACTTCCCCTTTGGAGGAACATAATGACACATTTTTTAAAATTTGCAAGTGTTTAGTTTTTTCTTTCTAGGACTTTTTTTACCGCTTCTTTTATTGAGTCCTTCCCCATACTGTAGTGTTCTATTAGCTCGTCCGGTGTGCCAGATTGACCGTATAAATCTTTTACCCCGACAAATTCCATAGGGACAGGAAAATTTTGTACCAAGACCTCAGCTACTGCAGAACCCATCCCCCCGGCAACCTGGTGTTCTTCCACAGTCACGATTCTTTTGCATTCTTTTGCAAGAGAAATTATTGCTTCCGCGTCTATCGGCTTAATGCTTGCCAGATTCATGACTTTAGTTTTTATACCTTCATCTTCAAGCTCTTTGGCTGCGAGTAGCGCTCTATGAATAAGTCCGCCGGTCACGATTATGCCCACTTCCGCGAGACCGATATCCGGCATCCAGTAAATTTCCGCTTTGCCTATTTCAAAAGGAGTTTCTTCCGTGGTAACTACTGCGGAGTTCGCTCGCCCGAGGCGTATGTACGCAGGCTTCCCTGTTTTCGCCAATGCGAGAGTCGCCTTTTTTGCTTCTATCGCATCGCATGGATTTATCACATCTATATTGGGCAATATTCTCATCAAAGCTATGTCTTCCAAGGCTTGATGCGTTCCTCCGTCGGCTCCTACGGAAATGCCGGAATGCGAACCGACTATTTTTACAGGCTGGTCGTTGTAAGTTATGGTCGTCCTTATTTGTTCCCAGTTTCTGCCCGGAGAAAACATGGCGTAAGAAGAGCAGAAAGGAATTTTACCCATAGCGGCTAGACCGCTTGCTACTGTTACTAAATTTTGTTCGGCGACTCCCACCTGTATGAACCTTTCCGGAAATTTATTCGCAAAACTATCCATAGCTGTGCTTCCAGTCAAATCCGCGCAAAGACCAACGATATTTTTATCTATCTCTCCAGCAAGCAAGAGTCCCTGCCCGAAACCTTTTCGAGTAGGAACTTGTTCTACATCATTGTTAAAAACTTTTGGGTTTAATTTTAATTTTGGATTCAGCATATTAAAATCTAGCGTTACGAAGCTCTTTAAAGGCCATTTCACCTTCTTCTTTGCTTGGAGTTATCCCGTGCCATTTATAATTTCTCTCGAATTCCTTTACTCCTTTACCTGGAATAGTGTGCGCTATGATTACCGTAGGTTTTTCAAAAATAGTCTGGGCTTCCTCTATAACTTCGTTCAGATATCTGAAATCGTGACCGGACACCTCGAGAACATGCCAATTGAAACTTTTCCATTTTGCATGGAGGGGCTCAAGAGGCATAATATCTTCGGTAACTCCTTCTATTTGTATATTGTTTCTGTCTATAATGGCTATAACATTTCTTAATTTATATTTTCCGGCAAGCATCATTGCTTCCCAGGTGTTCCCTTCGTCCATCTCCCCGTCCGACATAAAACAGTAAATAAATCTGTCTTTGTCTTTTCCATCCATTCTGTCCGCGAGCGCCATGCCTACCGCTTGGGAAAGCCCGCTCCCGAGCGGCCCCGAAGACGTATCCACATAAGGCAAGTATTCCCTGTGGGGGTGCCCCTGCAGGCGCGCGCCCAGCTTGCGCAAAGTTTTTAGTTCTTCCACCGGGAAGTATCCCGCATGAGCCATGGTGGAGTAAAGCACCGGGCAAATATGACCGTTAGAAAGAACAACACGGTCACGGTCTTCCCAGGTCGGATTCTTCGGGTCGTGTTTCAAAACGTGAAAGTAAAAAAGGGCAAAGATATCCGCCATGCCGAGCGGACCCGCGGTATGCCCGCTTTTAGCTTCGACAAGCATCTCGATAATAGACACGCGTATGTCGTTTGCCTTCTTTGATAACTCTAAAATTTTTTCCTCACTTAAGAAAGACATAATTTTTTCTTTTATTCCTGCCCCGTAGGAAGCTTGGCTCTCCTTCGGGGTTTTCTTCGGATAAAAAAGACATTTTATAAATTCCTAAACCTTTCAACCATCCCTATTTTATCATAAGAATTAAAAAGCACCGAACCGGTAATCAGTTTGGTCGCTCCGGCTTCTACCAGCTTCGGCGCGGTTTCTTCGGTTATGCCGATATCCACCTCGATAGCCAGTTCCGGATATTTGTCTCTCAATGACTCAATTATCGAATATACTTTTTTATCCAGTGAAATTCCGCTAATGCCTATTTTGTCATTCCCCATGCATTGCACAAAATCAACAAAAGGCACCAAAGAAAAAACTTTTTCCAGCGGCGTGCCAGGCTTGAACGCAACTCCTATTTCTATAATGTCGCGTATGTACAAATCTATGCCTTCCAAAAAATTACGGAAATCCTCCGGGTTTTCCATTGCCTCCAAGTGAAAAATCATTCTCTTCGGCCCCAGCTTCATATAAGTGTCAAAATTTTCCACAGCGTCCGCCACCATCAGGTCGAGCTCGAAATCAAACTCATCCCAAAAAGGCAGCCCTTGTTCTTCGTTCATTATTTTTTGAAAATCGTAATCCTCGAACCCGCCGGAAGTGAACGGCCAGGTCTGGCTAGGCATGTAAATACCGTCACATAAATCAATCTGTATGGTCGAAACCACGCTACGCAATGCCGCGATTTTATTTTTTAGTTCTTCGTAAGTTTTAAAAGGCAATACTGACGCAATTACTTCTGTCATGATTCTATTATATCACCATGACCCTGAGTTTGCCGAATGGGTCTTATTTTTACTTGTCCCGTAGTGAGCTTCGCTTTACTACTGGGATATTATATTTAATTTTTCTTTTTGTTTTTTGACCGCGTCTATCAGCACGTCATGAAAAACTCCGTTGGAAATAATAAAGTGATTGTCGGGAAATTTCCACTCTTTCCCTTCCAGGGTGGTTATCTTACCTCCGGCTTCAAGTGCAAGGAGTAACCCCCCGGCAAAGTCATATGTATGCAATCCGAGGCTGATGACTGCTTCCATTGCTCCCTGCGCAACGTATGAAATATCAAGAGCGGTGCACCCAAAATCACGTACCGAGGCAACGGTTCTGCCCATCGGCAGGTCGTGCATTAGCTCCCGGAAAAGCTTTTCGTCGTCCGCATTTTTGCTTCTATTTAAGGTTATCATGCTTCTCTCTACGCCGTCTTTGGACACGGAAATTCTTTTATCATTTAAGTAAGCGCCTTTACCTTTTTCCGCGTAAAAAAGAGATTTGGTGGCCGGATTGTAAACTACCCCAACCTGAAGTTCTTCTTTATGTAGAAGCGCGATAGAAATAGCAAAAAAAGGTATGCCGTGAGCGAAATTTCTGGTTCCGTCTACCGGGTCAATATGCCATACGTAATGTTCGCTGTTTTGGGTCATCCCGGTTTCTTCCCCCAGAATAGAATGCTCGGGAAAAGCTTCTCCGATTATTTTTTTTATCACTTCTTCCGACTCGCCGTCAGCCAAAACGCTGATGCTTTTGTCGTCTTTAATGCCTTTGAAAATTTCCGTCTGAAGATGCTTTTCCAAAACTTTTCCGGCTTCCAATGCCGCTTTTATCGCCACTTCTAGTTCCGGTGATTTATTTTGCATATTGTTGTTTTAAATTATCCGAGCTTTTGTATCCTCCTTATATGCCGTTCTTCCCCTTTGAATTCCGTAGCGATAAAAAGCTCTATCGCGAACTTTATCTGGTCCTCGGACAAAAACCTCGATGCGACCGACAAAATGTTCGCGTTATTGTGAATACGTGAAAGTTTGATTAATTCGTAAGGGTCCTCGCTCGTTTCTCCTTTTATGTCTATGGAGCCGGGAGGAATCGCTTCCGCGTAAAAAAGCGCCGCTCTCGCGCCTGGAACCCTGTTCGCGCACATGGCCTCCCCTTGTCCGGAGCTGCCCATCACCACGCCAAAACTTCCTGCGTCTTTGACCACCGCCTCCGCCACAGGTCTAATAAAGTCCGGGTAGTCGTCATCCGGGTCATAACTAAATGCTCCTTTATCTTCAACTTGATGCCCCAATTCGGTAAAATAAGTTTTTAATTTTTCTTTTAACTCATACCCTGCGTGGTCTGTGCCGATATAGATTTTCATATAACCATTATAGCAATAACCCAAGAAAAATAGAAAGAGGCCAGTTTGCGTTATACCGCGAACTGGCCTTACACCACCTCCTTTCGAGAAACAACATGTATCACTCGATGATGCAACTAGTGAGAACTGAATCCTTAGCGCCGTGGACTGCTTTCGTCGTCCTGGCTGTTGCAAACACGTCCGCCACACCTTCGGGTCCGCAATGCGCAATGAGGCGGACATACCTTTCGTCGCTTACCAGTTCACCGTTCGGCTCGAAATGGTCGAAGTTGTGTTGCTTGCCTTCAACCAGTTTTTGTATTACCGTTCCGTCTCGCGTGTATTGAAGCGTCCGTGCGTACGCAGGGTCAGAAGAAAAAATAACTCCCTTCATACCCGACGACACCAAAGATTTCAGAACGGTTTCGCCATCAAGCCCAGTCGTTTCGGTATTGAAAACCGTCGGCGGGATGTGAGAGCGGAGAGTCTCCAGGTCTCCTTCCGAGATTTTCGAGCGAAGGATCACTTCAAGCTCGGGGTCTTGTTCCATGTTGCAGATAATTGCCAACATGGCTTTTGACCCTAAGAACGGTTTTGGTGGCATCAAAAAATCCACACCACCACTCTTGTATCCTTCAAGTAATCCCTGTCTTACCGCAGGCTTGTCCATGGCGAGAGGCATGTGAAGAACGAGGCTTTTGCCGTTCACGACGAACTTCCCTTCGGGGACAAGTTCTGCGTTGAGGCCTCGTTCCCTAAGACCGTTTACCAAAATCTCGAACCACGGAAGATACCAGCGTTCCTTTCCCGACAAGACACAAACGAGTCTTCCGGTTTTCTCGTTCATGACATCGATTGTCGGGTCAAGAACTCCCGAGAACGAGTTCGGGGTGTTCAGAACTTCTTTGGTCATCGCCTGAAACAGTGTTGAGTACCCGAGAGCCCTTGGATTTCCCGAATCCATTTCCACAATCCAAAACTTTCCGTCCATGTCCTCTACGAGATCGATTTTGTTGAGAAATGGAATGGCGTTCGGATTGAGGTGCATGACGCCCGCGAAGTAGCTCGGAATTTGGGCTTGCATTTTTCGGCCCAGTTCCGAGCACGATTCCGTCGCGATGGTAAAAATCTCGGCAAGGCCTCGCACAACTCCTTGAAGTGCGCGCGAGATTACGTTGAGCTGAACACCCTGATCCTTCGTGAGGACGTGTGGTTTGGGCGAAAGCAGAAATGCGTGCGTTGCGCTCCTTTCTCCGCCCCAGAGGCCTACAGCCCTTACGAAGTCGATGAGTTTTTGATACATGTTGTCTCCTTCTTTGATTGTGAGTGAACAAATTCCACACCTCGAGTCATTCGAGGCTGGTGGATATGTTTTTAGGAGACTACAAACGCATTCAGCAACCTCAAGTATTTTTGAGTAGTTGTGCAAGTGCAAGTATTAGTAAATTTTATTTTTATATTATTCATAATTCTTTATTATTTCTTTTAATTCAGAAATTTCGTAAATTATATGTTTTGGTTTTTGCTCATCACTAACTGGATACTCATTGCTAAATTTTCCTTGCTTGAGCCAGACAGTTATTAAATTTAGTTTATTTCCAATAGTTATTTCTCCAGCGACTCTGTCACCTACCACGATTACATTATTTTCTTCGCCCACGATTTCTTTAAAAATTTTAATGGATTTGTTATCGGTAAAAACTATTTTGTTAAAAAATTTACTAATACAAAAACTATCCAGTTTCTCTTTTCTTCCTGACTCATTTTTACTTATCAAAAATAGTTCGTGTTTTACTGATAAGTAAGTTATCAGCTCGAAAACACCTGAATACAATTCTTGTTGTTCTGGATCAAAGATTGTTCTATTGTAATCGAAAATTATCTTCATAGACAAACACCAGTCGTTTAGAAGGCTGGTGTTTGGGTTGTATGTCGTTGAGAGATTTTTACAGCGCAAAGATCAGCCTTCTAAATTGGAGGTTGAACAACAAGTTGTAGAATTTTTAGGCTGAATTTTATTCACCATTTAATTAAAGCACACTTGAATCAAACTTTAAAACAGCATCTGTGGAAAACTATTTTTTACCGTTATTATTGACCTTCCGGTGCAATTCCGAGAACAAAGAAACCGTTTTGGTAAAATCTTTTTCCGAAATAATAAAAGTCAGCTCGGTCGGGGTCGATACCAATTCTTCTATGTTTATCCTCGCCCTCGCGGTGACCGAAAGCAGGGAAAAGAAAACGTTCGGCATTGAAAAAACTTCGGGGCTGAATGAAACCCCGACGGCGGCGAGGCCGTGGGTCACTATGGTGGGCTTCATTTTGAAATGCTTGAGTATATTTTCATGCAAACCGGAAGAGCAGACTATATCCACTTCCGCCGTACCTATGGTGGTGATAAAAAAATCTTCCTGGGATATGGAAATGTCTTTGTGTAAAGACTCCAGCTCCTCGATAAACTTCTGACTGTTTTCATAGCCTATTTCCGTAAGTGGAAGCTTGGTGGATATGTTCCTGATAGGAATATCGTATATCAGGGGTTTTCCTTTTTTGAATTCTCCGCGCAGGCGGGAAAGAGAGACCACGATGCTCGTAATGGTGGCGGGCTTTTTTGCCAGATCCTCAACGTTTTTCTTTATCCGCTCCGCGTAGCTAGACATGTTCATATAACCTTCGGTAAGAGCCAGGTAGGCGCCAAGGTCTTTTTCTACGATATCTTTTACGATGGGTTGTATTTTTATCATACTAGAGAATTTTAACAGATTTTACAAAAAGTCTCAAATTTTATATAAATGTTAAAAAACTTAACAAATACGGCCTAAATCTGTACTCTTTAAGAAAGGTTCTTCGGGGAGAAAAAATGAATAAAGAAGAGTACGCTGTTTATTGGGCAGCGCAGAGAGCGAGAATGGAAGCCGAAGGGTGGGTTGTAAAAAAACTCCGCTCTACGGATCCTAATTGGTCGCCGGAAAATCCGGGCGACTACATTGATGAGGACTGGGGTTGGTCGTTTCATCCAGTCCGTAAACCGACTGAAGTGCAACCCGCACAAGGTCTTCAAAGGAAACGGCTTCAAACCGCAACCGCCAGCGCGACGTTCTAATCGTCCGCTGGCAAAATAAAATATAGTATAATAAAAACAATGAGCCCTGAAAATACCAAAGAAAATATTATTCTTATCAGCCCGCATGAATTAATAGCGCACGAAAAGGTTAAAATCAGCCATGCTTTATATTTACTATTGAAAATGGTTTTCTCAAGTCGCTTTAAAGTACCTTTGGTAGTTGATTCGGAAACAAAAACAATTCTAGATGGACACCATCGATGTTATGTCGCCAATAGACTGGGTTTAAAGAATATCCCATGTTATCTTGTAAATTATATGAAGGATAAATCAATCAAAGTACACGCCAGGCGTTCAGATATACCTGTAGATAAGAAAAAAGTTATTGAAATGGCTTTAAGCGCCAAAGTGTTTCCCTACAAAACAACCAAGCACGAATATGAGACTCCTAAATTTAATTCGTTACCACTCAGTGAGTTGTGGAGGGAAAATAATTCATGAACCATAAAAATTTTTTTAAATATGCCTAACGTGAAAAATAACCTAAGTGACCTAATTGGAAACACGCCAATGCTAGAGGTAAAAACAGCAAGACTCGATTGGAAAATATATTTGAAATTGGAATATTTTAATCCAGGTGGAAGCTTCAAAGACCGTACTGCCAAGGCGCTAATAGAAGCTGCCGAAAATAGAGGGGAGTTAAAAAAAGGAATGACAATATATGAATCTTCATCAGGGAATACTGCTACAGCCCTGGCGATGCTCTCTGCAGAAAGAGGATATAAATTTGTGGCAATTGTAGACAATCATGCTCCGGCTGATAAACTTAATTCTATTGTGGCTTACGGAGGTGGACTTCATTTCTGCACAGAAGAAGATGGAGCCAAGGGCGGACATCTGGTAGACATTCGTCGTAAAGCAGCAAAACACCTAGCAGAGAAAAACGCGGGCATAAACCTAGATCAATACGACAATGGAGATAACCCACTCGGTTATTACAATACTCTAGGGAAAGAAATATTAGAGCAAGTACCGGAAATTGATTACCTTCTGGGGACCGTTGGCACTGGTAGCTCACTATGTGGAACAGGTAAATATTTAAAAGAGAATAGCAAGAAAAAAATAAAGCCAAAAATAGTTGCGCTTGAGCCTCGAGGTTCTAGTCACTTCTCTCCTCAAGGCCATGAATACTTTATATCTGGTCCGGGATACCCTGCAGGAGCAGTGCTACCAAAAAATATTAACCATTCTGTTATTGACGAGCACGATTATGTTTCAGATGAAGAAGCTTTTAATACAATGAGATTTTTTGCGAGAAAAAAGGGGCTACTAGTAGGAGATTCCAGTGGCATGGTTCTTTACTATGCTATGAAATTTATAGAACGGAGTCCGAAAGATTCGGGCATCAAAACTGCTGTGTTGATAATAGGAGATAGCGGAGAGAGTTACTTGTCTCATGCATATTCTGATAATTGGATGATAGAGAAGGAACTTTTAAACAACACAATTGACAAAGAGTTGTCATCTTTTTATATTTAAAGTATAACTACTTAATAGCGCTACCCGAGATATTGAAATGATACTATATTCCTTAATATACGATATATGATATGTTAAGGAATGAGAATCCTATTTTTTTTCATACAGAAACTTCCATCTTCCCCTGCCAGTTCGCGGAGGCAAACCCGCTCGCAATATTTTTTCTAAAATTTTCCAAGTTTCAGTCCTTTTATTTTCAATTGAACCGATCAAGGAATAATATTTCCCAATGTCATGCTTTAATGACATCCGAAAAATGGTGGAATAGCTCATTCCTAAAGACTCTGCAATGTAGGATAAGGGAACATCTTTCGATAATAAATAAACTACTGCAAATCTTTTTGCGAACATTATCTTTTCAGTTTTCGTTAACAATTCGCCTAAAAAGAATTTGGTTTTTGAATTGCGCACAGACTGCTCAAAAGCTTTACTAAATTGGCTATAAAGTTTATTTAAGTTTTCTTTTTTTAATTTTTTAGAAGAAACATGCGGCATATATTTATTTCGTTAGTATATTATATATGATAGATTAACAGGTAGAGGTTATTGAAAAGAAAAACTAAATAATCTCTAGCACTTGCTGCGGGGTTAATTTGCCCGCAATTTCTGATTGCTGCGAAAGATAGCTGGCCACTTGTTCAATATTATAATTAGTAATTTTTCGCCCGCCCTTATAGTCCTTCTCCATTTCATTTGCTACAACTTTCCCTATAAGCTCACGATGGGAAAACTCTTTGCCTTCTGTCTTCATGTCAAACCCACTAGCCGCACGGCCTTTTCTCCCTAATTTTACTTTCTGTTTTTCCATTTCTTCGTTGATTATTCCTCTGATTAATTTGCCTGTTTCAGGATCTGGAACATATACGACAACACTATCTAAATCCATTAACAACTCAAGAAAACTATTTTTAAACTTCATTGGAATATCCAGATTTTGACTGCGGGAAACTTCTTGAATTCGGACAAAAGCCCTAAAAAGGGCATCGTAGAATTTAATCGCTTCCGAAAGAAGCTGGTTTGGTTCTGTTCCTACGGGAACAAAAGTGAAATATTCTTTGTACTGTACTGCTGGTTGTGTTCCACTGGAATCCTCAATCTTATTAGTGTATAGTTTTTGCTTTATTTGAAGATTGGATACTTGCGTAAAACTTTCTCCATCGCCTTCCTGCACTTTTAACCCTAAGCCTTTATACATAGTTTCACTCGTTTCCAAGAGGTGACTAAAAATCGTTAATTGTTCTGAAGAGAATTTGGCCATTAAGGAATGTGCGTCTTCGGCCGACATTCTAATCCTTAAACATCCGGCCACACCTAAACCTATTATTCGCTTAAAATTAGAATCGGGCACGGCTTTTTTAGCAAAATATCGAAGATGAGTAAGTAACTGCTCCGCACCTTTTTGCATGGCTCTAGGGGTTATTCCTGACCTTTCTTCAAAAATTTTATTGGAATCTTGAGGCGATTCTCTAAACTGCATGTTTTTATTTTATAGTATTCCCTGTTTTGATGACATGACCTATGAGGGTATGTGTATACCCCATTTCGTTGTCATACCAGCCCATGACTTTTACCAGGTTCCCCCCGACGACTCTAGTCATCGGCAGGTCGGCAATAGAACCATAATGACTCCCCAGTATGTCGCTTGAAACTATCGGCTCTTCGGTTACGGCAAAAATTTTACTCCAATGAGGGTCCGCGGCGGCTTTTTTCAAAATAGAATTAACTTCCTCCACGGTCGTAGCTCGCTTGGATATAAAAGTAATATCAACTATTGAGCCGGCCGGAACCGGCACGCGTACCGATATGCCGTCAAAAAGACCCGTGAGTTCCGGGAAGGCTTTCGTCACCGCAATGGCCGCTCCCGTCGAAGCCGGTATTATATTTTGCGCTGCGGCACGTCCCTCTCGCATATCTTTTTTACTTGTACCGTCTACCAGTGACTGTGAAGCCGTATACCCGTGCACCGTATTGAGTACGGCCTTTTCCACTCCGATAGCTTCATGTAAAATAGCGATTAATGGAGACGCGGCATTTGTGGTGCAAGATGCGTTTGAGGTAATGTCACAGGTGCCGAACTTTTCTTCATTCACGCCGAGGAGTATCGTCTCCCCGGCAACGGTGCCATCCCCTTTTGAAGGAGCGGAAATCACAACCTTCTTCGCGCCCGCATCCAAATGTACTTTTGATTTTTCAAAACTGGTAAAAAGGCCGGTTGACTCCACGACTACGTCTATATCCAAATCTTTCCAAGGCAGCATGCTAGGGTCTTTTTGCGCCAAGACTTTCACGGATTTGCCGTCAATCACCAAGCTATCGCCTTTAACGGAAATATCGTGATTCCATGTCCGGTAAACCGTATCGTACTTTAAGAGATATGCCAAATTTTCAATATTCCCCAGATCATTCACCGCCACCACTTCTATTTCCGGCTTATCCCAGGCAACTTTTAAAAATGCCCTGCCGATTCTGCCGAAACCATTGA
This sequence comes from Minisyncoccota bacterium, assembly GCA_036517215.1. Taxonomy (GTDB): domain Bacteria; phylum Patescibacteriota; class Minisyncoccia; order Phycocordibacterales; family UBA9973; genus UBA9973. The sequence goes on from DATDXF010000028.1 coordinate 25,375, forward strand.
TACCCACTTTGATTGTTTTCATGTGGGTATTATAACAAAACGCTCTAAAACAACAAACCGAAGTATGCTATTATAAGAAAAATGCCTGAAGAAAAAGGACAATTTATACACCTCCACACCCACTCCCATTATTCTCTTCTGGACGGCCTTTCCAAGCTTGAAGATTTGGTGGATTTGGCCAAAAAAGACGGGATGCCCGCCCTGGCTATTACCGACCATGGAAACATGTACGGGGCTATTGAATTTTACAAACTGGCGAAAGCGGCGGGAATAAAACCCATCATCGGAGTGGAGGCTTACATCTCAAACCGCGGACGCCTTGATAAAGACCCCGGGGTGGACAATAAAAGATTCCACCTGACCCTCTTGGCGAAAAACTTGGAAGGCTATAAGAATTTAATGCGACTAGTAACTATCTCCCACGTGGAAGGATTTTATTACAAGCCCCGTATGGATAAAGAAGTACTTCGGCAATATTCGCAAGGTTTAATTGCGCTGTCCGGGTGCCTGGGCGGAGAACTAGGCCGGGCGCTTGCTAACAAAGACGAAGAAAGGGCGGAGAAAATAATCACCGAGCACCAGGAAATTTTCGGCAAGGAAAATTATTTTCTGGAGATACAGGAATACGGAGACATTACCGACGGAAAAAACGTACGGGAAGGCCTAATAAAATTAAGCAAGAAACTGGATATACCCCTGGTCGCCACAATTGACTCCCACTATCCCTCAAAGGACGACAGCAAGGCGCACGAAACTCTCCTCGCCATCCAGACCAACTCGGACATCAAAGATGAAAATAAGTTTTCTTTCGGGGACGGAGACTATTCTTTCGTGGATGCAAAGCAAGCGCAAAAACTTTTTAGCGACGTGCCTGAAGCAATATCAAACACCGTAAAAGTGGCGGACATGTGCAATCTGGAGCTTCCTCTGGGCCGTTGGGTTTTCCCCGACTTCATTGTGGATGACGGCAAGACTTACAATGAAAAGCTCCGTGAACTGACACTTGCAGGGCTAAAAAAGTTGAATATACAAGAGACGCCGGTAATAAAAGAACGCATCGAATATGAGCTGAAGGTCATTGTTGATAAAGGGTATTCCCCGTATTTCCTGGTGGTCGGAGACTTGCTGCGCCATGCAAAAGAAAACGGCATTTTGACCGCTATCCGCGGCTCGGTAGCGGGGTCAATGGTCACGTACCTTCTCGGAATTACGAGCATCAACCCCATAGACTATAAAATCCCCTTTGAAAGATTCTTGAACCCTTTCCGTCCGTCTGCTCCGGATATTGATATGGACTTTGCCGACAACAGAAGGGATGAAATGATTGAGTACGTAAAAAGCAAATACGGCGCGGACAAGGTAGCGCAAATAGGAACGTTCGGCACTATGATGGCGCGCGGCGCCGTGCGTGACGTCGCGAGAGCGCTCGCCCATCCGTATACCATAGGAGACAGGATCTCAAAAATGATTCCGATGGGCTCGCAGGGAATGCCTATGACCATTGACCACGCCATGGAAATAGTACCAGAACTCAAAGCGGCCTACGATAAAGAGAAGGACACAAAAGAAATAATAGACCTGGCCAAGAAACTTGAAGGCTGCGTACGGCACATCTCGGTGCATGCTGCCGGAGTTGTCATTGCTCCGTCCGCCATATATGAATACACTCCGACCCAGCTCGACCCCA
>DATDXF010000029.1:0-5778 GCA_036517215.1 Minisyncoccota bacterium
GGTGGGATACAGACTGTCGACCTCGTGCTCAATGTCGCCAACTTGCAAAATGGGCTCATTAAATACGATATGAAAATGATTGATTTTAAAAATATAGTTCTGGAAACCGTAAATGATAAAAAAATCGGAGCTGAAGCTAAAGGACTTAAAATAGAGACGGAAATAAAACCTAATACTTACAACTTATTGGGTGATGCTTTCTGGCTCAAAGAAGTGGTAAGCAACTTGATTAGTAATTCCATTACATACACCAAAGAAGGAAAAGTAATTGTTGGGCTTGAAAAACAGGCAGGAAAAATTTTATTTTACGTCAAAGATACCGGTATGGGCATAACTGAAGAGGACAAAAAGAATTTATTTACCGAAGGCGGACGAGGCAAAGAGTCCAATAAAGTGAATGTGGACAGCACCGGCTATGGTCTTTTCACGGTAAAAACGGTTGTGAAAGAGCATAAAGGCAAAGTCTGGGCCGAGTCCGACGGCGCCGGCAAAGGTTCCACCTTTTTTGTGGAATTGCCGGCTGCCTAAAAATTTAGCATTAGTACGCGGTCGCTTCTTATTGCTAAATCAGTAATTGACTTATTTCTTAACCCGACTCGAAGCCAAGCGAAGCATTATTTCATCTACGGCATTTTCAGTCGTAGTTATGATCACAGAGTTATCATCCGCAAAAACATACATTATCACCATTTTATTTTCTTTATCGTAAAGAATCCGCGCGTTTTTATTTTCTACAATGCCATCTTCAAAATTCTTGGTCAGAAGATATTTGGTGTCGGGGGAAAGGTCAATTCCTAAAAATCCATGCAGGTCGGGAAACATCTTATTTTCCCAGGTGCGCATAGCATTAAAAATATCGGCAATTGAACGTATTTTGAGCAATATGAAAAAATCCTTGCTGGTAGGCGGAACGGGTTCAGCCCGCAAAAAAGAAACTGTCATACCTTGACTCCCGCCCAAAGCTGGCGAGGCTGGCGTGTCGGGTGTAGCCGATTTTATCTTACTATTTACGACACCCATCAAGAAATTATCATCTACAAAATTCCTATCACCCGGGACAAAGTTGCCGTCTATGCTCACAATAAACTTTCTCAATCCTATCAGACTTTTATTAACAGTTAGATATATCGCTTCCACTCCGCCTACTTTTACTGTGGTTGTGCTGATTTCTTCTAGAACTTTTTTTTCTATTTCACCCTTTTTTAAGCCAGCCACTTCCAGGAGAGCGCTTTTATCAGTAAAAATGATAGGCGCCGATTGCTCTTGCTCCGGAATGCTGGGAACATCTCTTGTGGAAAAGAAAAAAAATAAAGCTGTAAAAGATGTCAGTATCAAAATTAGTCCAAAAAGCATAAAAAATTCATTTTTCTTGGATTGGGGAGATAAATTTCTTTTCTCCTCTTCATGCTGCTCCTCGTCGTGAATTATTTTTTTTACCAGACCTTCTTTATTACTTTCAATAACCTTCGCCATATCTTCGGCATAAGTTTGCACGACTTTACTTTTTTTTTGACTATCTTTTTCCATTTTTAGGATTCATTAAGACTTCTTAAAAAAATCTTTGTCCGCCTCACGGATGGACAGGCTAATCTTGCCCAAAGCGCTGTCAACTTTTATAATCTTGACCGGCACAATCATACCTTCCTTTATTATATCTGAAACCCGCTCCACGCGAAATGGCGCCATCTCGGAGATATGCACCATCCCGTCCGTAAAAGCATTAAGTCGCACAAATGCCCCAAAGTCGGCAACTTTTACCACCTCGCCTTTTAACACTTCGCCAACGATAAACTCGTGGGTCATCTCCAAAACTATCTCTTTGGCTTTTTCCGCCGAACCGTTCTTGCCGGTAAAATAAACCGTGCCGTCATCTTCAATCGTTATTTCCGCTCCGCTCCGCTCTTTGATTTCTTTTATATTTTTCCCGCCGCCGCCGATGACCAGGCCAATTTGATCCGGTTTAATTTTTATAATTAATATTTTCGGCGCATTGGAAGATATTTCTTTTCGTGGAAGCGGAATTTCTTTTTCAATTCTGTCTATGATGGCGATTCTGGCCTTTTTAGACTGTTTCATAGCTTCGCCCAATATTTTTATCGGCACACCCTCGACTTTTACGTCGAGCTGAATGGCGGTAATACCTTCTCTCGTGCCCGCAATTTTGAAATCCATATCTCCATAATGGTCTTCGGGTCCTTGGATATCCGTTAAGATCTTGTATCTTAACGGCGCTGAATTGCGCGGACTAGACGCGGACTGACGCTGAATTTCGTCTGCGTTTTTCTGCGTGAAGTCTGTGTCGGTCTGCGATGCTGGCATAAGCATAAGCCCCATAGCGATGCCGGCAACAGGCGCTTTGATGGGCACTCCGCCATCCATCAAGGCCAGTATGGACGCGCAGATTGAAGCCTGCGAGGTAGAGCCATTTGAAGCCATAGATTCAGAAACTATTCGCATCGTGTAAGGAAACTCGGTCACGCTAGGCAACACCATTAAGAGTGCTTTTTCGGCCAACGCGCCGTGTCCGACTTCCCGGCGGTTGGTAAATCCCGCCCGGCCGACTTCTCCGCCCGAGTAAGGCGGAAAGTTGTAATGATGCATAAATCTTTTCTCAACTTTCAACTGCATACCATCTACCAAGTGCCTGTCTTCTGGACCGCCAAGTGTCAGCACAGACAAAACGTGTGTTCCTCCGCGATAAAAAATTCCAGAACCGTGCAAAATGGAAGATATTCCCCCAGCCTGCGCATACAAATTGCGAAGTTCATCCATGCCCCTGCCATCCGCTCGCTTGTTTTCATTTATGGCTTTATCGTGCAGTATATTGTTCTCGGTCTCATCAAATAAATTATCTTCCAGAGAAAAATCAGGGGCAAAATCATCCCGCTCGGGATATTTTTCCCTAACCATATCATTCCAAACATTGTGCAGTTCATCTATTTTGGCTTTACCCGCCCCCGCAAAAATGGACTCTTCCATTTTAGGTCTTATGTGTTTATTAAATAGCGCCACCGACTCCGGAGAAATTTGTTCTTTCTCTATTACTCTTTTTTCTTTACCTATTTCGGTAATAATCTTTTTCTGAAAATTTTCCAACTTTGTAATTTCCTCGCTGGCTCTTTTCAACGCCTCCTCCAACTCTTCTTCTTTAGTTTGGTGAGCCGACGCTTCAATCATATTGATATTCCCATTTTTACCGCAAATAATAAGGTCAAATTTATATTGAGAGTCATCTTCGCGTAATTTCTGTGAAGGATTTATTTTCAAGCTCTCGTCTTCATATTTACCAATACGCACACACCCGACCGGTCCAGCCCAAGGAATATTGGAGACAGCCAAAGCCAACGAAGCGGCATTGACTGCCAAAATAGTCGGGTCATTGTCGTCAACAGAGATAACCGTGACGATTACTTGCACTGCATGGCGAATCGATTGATCAAACAATGGGCGAAGGGTTCTGTCTATGACCCGACTGGCCAAGATAGCATCTTCCGATGGCTTCCCTTCTCTTCTTACAAAACGAGAGCCTAAAATCTTGCCAGCGGCATAGAATTTTTCCGTATAGTCAACCGTCAAATTAAAATAACCGAGGCTCTTTTGGCTGTCTTTGGACATACAAGCAGTCGCCAAAACGACAGTTTCTCCATATTTTAACATTACCGCTCCGCTAGCCTGTTCCGCTAAATCTGTGAAGATGGCAGTAAGCATCTTCCCTCCGACCTCTACCGAGTATTCTTTTTTTTGCATTTTATAATTAGAACTCGTATCCAGACTACAGTGTTGTTTCATGGTCTTGAAACACTACTTTTTGTCTAGATGCGAACTCGATTAACTAATAAACTTTCATTATATTAACATTTTTGGTTAAAATATGTCAAATTTGAATTTACCCAGCCCAACACAAGACCAGGCTTCAACCCCAAAAATGGACGTCGGGGTTATCCCCAGCTTGGTTGACTTGAGACTCGTTTTGAGATACCCTGAATAAATAGTCCTGAAGAGAGGTGCGGTGCTAGATGACTGAATGCTAGAAATGACAGTAACCATCGTGAGAACCTTTTCCGTCCCGCCAGTTGGTGGACGGATGCAGCACTAATTTGGTCGTCCTGTGATTCTACCCTTGTAAAATAAGGTCTAGAAAGGTACTCTTGCGATAATTAGTTTGTTTTATAAAACATCTATTTAAAATAAAGAGCTATATTCTGACTCTTTTCCTGTTGCTGGGAGCAGTTTTTGGGTTTTTAGCCATACCAGCGGAGGCTAAGGCCGGATTTCTTGCTTCTATTCTAGGTACCGAAGCTTATGCGGATGTAACTGCAAGCCAGTCTGAAGATAACTCACAAACCATGGCGCTTCTGCAGGCTAATGTCTCTTCCGTCCCAATTTTTAAGGACAAAAACAACAAAACTGACCAAATTGATGAAAATACAAGCGTTAATATAGTTTCCGATAATGCTCTTTTGCCAACGGCAAGCCCTCTAGATATTCTAGAGGTTTTTAATGGAACCGGTAATGGAGACTTTTCTTTTGATGAAACAAGTGTTTACGTAGTCAGAAGTGGAGATACGATTTCTGAGGTCGCTGATATGTTTGGCGTATCTGTAGACACCATCCTGTCTATCAATGAAATGAAAAAGGGCGATAGTCTAAAAGAGGGTGATGTACTCTTAATTTTGCCTTTTTCTGGCATAGAACACACCGTCGCTAAAGGCCAAACGCTTCAGGGCATAGCAAACCTTTACAAGATTGAGGTAGATGAAATATTGTTCGCCAATGACATTGATATAGACGCAAAACTGGCTGTCGGAGAAAAATTAATGATTCCGGGTGTTGATATGTTGAACCAAACGACACCGAAAACGAAAAGCGGAACTACAATAAAAGGAGGTGGCTCATATTCTTCAATGCCAAGCGTGGTAGGCTATTTCAAAAATCCAGTTCCGGGCGCCCAGAAAACCAGAGGGGTAAAACCCGAACATAAAGGAGTAGATATGGCGGCGCCGACTGGTACCCCGATCTATGCCGCCGCAAATGGAACAGTCTTGATTGCTCGATCCGGCCGAAATGGAGGCTTTGGAACTTATGTTGTCATTCAGCATCCAAATGGCGTGAAAACTCTTTACGCGCATATGTCTAAACTAGGCACGACACCCGGAACGACGGTTTCTCAAGGACAATTAATAGGCTATGTCGGCTCGACCGGCAACTCCACAGGATCGCATCTACATTTCGAAACAATCGGAGCCAAAAATCCTTTCTAGTTTTTAAAATTTACTCCAAATAAACCAAGGCGACCATGGCGATAACTCCAGCTATGACGGCTACTATTTGCATGATGGAATGCCTGGCTTCTTTTGTTTTATGAAGTTCGGGAATTAAGTCTGCGACGGCTATATAAATAAAGCCTCCAGCGGCAATCGGCAAAAACCACAAAGACGCTATTTCCGCCGTCTCCCCTACCACAAACAATACAATAGCTCCCAAAATCGCCGTGAGCGCAGACAAAAAATTGAGCCACAATGCGCGCCTTTTGGTGTAACCGGAGTGTAAGAGCACGGAAAAATCGCCGACCTCTTGGGGAATTTCATGTAAAATCACAGCTAAGGTCGTAGCTATTCCGACAGGAATGCTGACCAGGAAACTCGCCGCAATAATTAATCCATCCATAAAATTATGAACACCGTCTGAAAAGAGAACTAGTTTTCCAACTGGATGTATATAATTATCGTCCTTATCTTCACCGTGATGATGCCAGTGCAGAAATTTTTCTAAAACAAA
>DATDXF010000030.1:0-20635 GCA_036517215.1 Minisyncoccota bacterium
CCCGCTCCATAGAGATTACCAAGCGAGCAATGGCGGCTTCCGGATTCAAGATGGAAGATATGAATGAGATTGTCATGGTGGGCGGACAGACCAGAATGCCGAAAATTGTGGATGAGGTAAAGAAAGTTTTCGGCAAAACTCCGAATCTGACTATTAACCCGGACGAAGTCGTAGCGCTCGGTGCTGCGGTGCAGGCGGGAGTTCTACAGGGCGATGTGCGCGACGTTTTGCTTCTCGATGTCATCCCGCTATCTCTCGGCATTGAAACTTTGGGTGGAGTGGCGACAAAATTAATTGAACGCAATACGACTATTCCTTCCAATAAATCCCAAGTATTTTCTACCGCGGCTGACAATCAGACTTCCGTGGAAATACACATTGTCCAGGGAGAACGCCCGATGGCGAGCGACAACAAATCCCTCGGACGGTTTATATTGGACGGGGTGCCTCCAGCTCCTCGCGGGATGCCACAAGTCGAAGTCTCTTTTGATGTGGATGCGAATGGAATATTGAACGTTACCGCCAAAGACAAGGCTTCCGGCAAAACCCAGTCAATAAAAATTGAAGCAAGCTCTGGCCTCAAAGAGGAAGATATCAAGAAAATGCAGGCTGACGCGGAACTGCATGCCGAGGAAGACAAGAAGAAGAAAGAGGTTGTGGATATTAAGAATACCGCGGAGATGATTATTTACACCGCAGAAAAAGCTCTCAAGGATGCCGCAGATAAAGTGTCTGCTGATTTGAAGACCGAAGTAGAAGCAAAAATTACCGCGCTCAAAGGCGTAAAAGACGGTACCGACGCGGAAGCAATCAAGAAGGCAACCGAAGAGCTTTCGTCCGAAATGTCCAAAATTGGCGAAGCTATGAGCAAAGCTGGGGCAGAAACTCCGCCAGCATCGGCTCCTGAAGAACAGCCTGCTGAAGTAACAGACGTGGAACACGAAGAAAAACCTAAAGAAGGCGAAGAACCAAAAGCGTAATATAAGGCCGAACAAAAAGCCCCGAAAGGGCTTTTTAGTTTGGCTAATCTTTGGTATTATTAAATTAATGAAAAAACGTATTGTTTCTTCGTTTGCCGAGCCGATAGGTAATATTTGGAAAAACCTGCAAGCACAATATACCAAAGGTGGCTTGTTTTTTGTTGCCGCGCCTCTTTCCAGTACTCCTTTGCCTATTTACGAATGGATTGTCGAACACGCGACAGAATTTGAAAATTGGGACAAAGTTAGGTTTGTTTTGATGGACGAAATGTTCGAAGGAGAAAAACCACCTTTTAATTATGTTTCAAATAGCGATTCTGCAAGTTACGAGGGATTTGCTAAAAAGTATTTACTTGAACCGATAAAAAATAAAATTGGCACAGATATAAAAATAATAAAACCAGAAATTTCAGATATAGAAAATTTTGATACAGAGATAGATTTGTTAATTTTGGCAGTTGGGGCAAAGGGTAATTATGCCAACGTTATGCCCGGAACTCCAGAAAAAATGGGATGGCATATAGCACACTTAACCGAAGAATTTAGACAATCACATACAGAAAAGGGAAGTCAGTCGTATGAAGGAGCAAATTTCAGAGAATATGGCATGTCCCTAGGTCATCAGCAGGTACTAAATGCAAAAAATGTTTTGATAATTATTAGTGGGGAGAAAAAACGAGAACTCGCCAAAGAGCTGATGTCTTACGACAGTTTTAACCCAGAATTTCCATTGTCCATAATTTGTGAGCCAAAAATTAAAGATAGAGTGGAGATTTATATAACAAATGACGTTATTGCATAGCTAAAAAGCTTATTTTATTGTAAAATATCTATATGGAACTGCAGGAAATACCCGTAAACAAAGACATCACATATCTTGGTCTTTCCACATTTCGCGATAAAAACAGGCTTTTTGGTATAAAGCGCAAAGACAGGCGCCAGCATGTTTACGTTCTAGGAAAGTCCGGTACCGGTAAATCCGTATTGATGTTCAATATGATAATCCAGAACATCCAAAACGGGGAAGGCGTCTGCATGGTTGACCCGCACGGAGAAAACGTGGAAGCGGTCCTGTCCGCCATTCCGCCAAACCGTATCAAAGACGTAGTTTACTTCAATCCCGCTGATACGGAATATCACATCGGTTTCAACGTGCTCGAGCTCATAGATCCGCAATACAAGCATTTGGTTGCGTCTGGGCTCATGGGTATTTTTACGAAAATTTGGGCGAATGCGTGGAGCGCCCGAATGGAATATATTTTAAACAACTGCATTTTGGCGCTCTTGGATACCCCGGGGACGACGCTACTAGGGATTCCCCGAATGCTGGTAGACAAAGATTACCGCCAGAAAATAATTTCCAACTCGAAAGACCCCGTCATCAAAGCTTTCTGGATACACGAATACGAAGCCTGGCAGGATAAATTCCGTAACGAAGCAATCGCACCGATTCAAAATAAAGTCGGGCAGTTTCTTTCTACTTCTATTATCCGAAACGTAGTAGGACAGTCAAAGAGCACCATAAATATTTTCGACATGATGAATGACGGGAAAATATTTTTGGTGAATGTTTCCAAGGGGCGTATAGGAGAAGACAACTCCGCTCTCCTCGGTGGAATGATAATTACCAAAATACAACTTGCGGCAATGGAGCGCGTGCGTATACCAGAAGAGCACCGAAAAGACTTCTATCTATACGTGGACGAATTCCAGAACTTCGTGACCGAGGCTTTTGCCGGTATTTTGTCGGAAGCGAGAAAATACAGGCTGAATCTTACCGTGGCTCACCAATATACCGCTCAGCTCGTGTCCGACAAGTCGACAGCGGTCAGGGACGCGGTTTTCGGCAACGTGGGCACAATGATAGTTTTCAGGTGCGGCGCGGACGACGCGGACTTCCTGGAAAAAGAATTTGACCCGGAGTTTACCCCCGGAGACATCGTGAACTTGCCGAACTACAAGGTTTACATGAAGCTGATGATAGACGGGGTTACTTCGCGTCCTTTTTCAGCGAAAACTTTGCCGCAAATGGTAAAGTCCGGCGATAAACAGATTGAAGAAGAAGTCATCCGGTCGTCAAGAGACCTGTATTGCCGGCCAAAGGCGGAAATTGAACGCGAGATAAATAACTGGAGCGGAATGTCGCTCGGAGGAGAAAATGATATTCCTACTTCTTCTTCCCTCGAGAAATTTCCGGCCGTATGTTCGCTTTGTAAAAAGGATACGACCGTGCCATTCAAGCCGGAGCCGGGCAGAGCTGTTTATTGCAAAGAGTGCGTCGCTAAAATAAAATCCGGAGAAGTAAAAGTGGAAAAGACATCGGAGAACCAGATTAAATATGATGAAACCAAATTCTTTAAGCCGCTTGCGGACTTGGGTATAGAGTTTGAGCAAAAAGACGGAGGCAGAATCGAAGAAGAAAACAGATTTCCGGAAAGGGGAGAGAAGAGCTTTTCCGCAGAGGAAAAACAAAAACCAGTATTCCAGCAAAGGCCTGTTCCAAAGCCTAGCCGCCCCGGCATGTTAAATGTTTTCAAAAAAGTCGTAAATAAGACAGCTTTCTCCGGAAGCATGCAGCAAAAAGTAAATCAAAAACCTCCGCGAGCTCCCGGAGAAAACCTGGCGCTCAAGGAAGTTTTAAGCAAAACACTAAAGGAAATATCCGTTTCCCCGCCAGCGCCAGCGCCTATCTCGCTCGATGCTTTAAAAAATAAAATTAAGGAAGTAGCCAAAGAACCAGTCCAGGCTGCAGCCAAAGACCGCGCTGCTACGGCTGAAGACATGGGTAAGTTAAAAGATTTAATCGCGCAAAAAATTTCCGTACCAGCACAAGCCCCCGAACCCACGACTCCGGCCGCTAGCCCCGCTCCTGCGCCGAGTCCAATTACCAGCCCAATACCACCGATCCCAGTTTCCGCTCCAGCCCCAGAACCAGTCTCTACTGTCGCCCCCGAGCCCATACAGGCGCCAATTAGTGTGATGGAGCCTGAACTGGCACCAACCCCCGCACCATTACCGTCTGCTCCTAATCCAGTGCCTCAACGGCTAGTTCCACAAAAGCCTGTTCCACCAGAAGTTCCGGAAGATGTATTAAGAAAAATTTTGGAATAAAAATGAAACAAAGTTGTAAAAAGTGCAAACAGGATTTTACTTTAGACTCAAACGATCTCGGTTTTTATGAAAAAATGAAAGTGCCAAATCCTAAGGTATGCCCTGACTGTCGTTTCAAAATGCGAGCGCTCTTTAGAAATGAAACAACTCTTTACTCAGGACGCAAATGTGCTCTGTGTGGGAAGGCTGTCATTTCTATGTACAACCCAAAATCTCCTTATACCATTTTTTGTTACGACTGTTTTTACTCAGAAAAGTGGGAACCGAAAGATTACGCTATGGATTACGACGAAAACCGTCCGTTTATTGAACAACTCAAAGAGTTATTGTTGAAAGTTCCTAAAATTACCACCTATATTTCTATTGGAAGTGGACCTAATATAAATAGTGATTATATAAATATGGCGAGCGGCTCTCGAAATTGTTATCTTGTTTTTAATACCAGTATTTCTGAAGATACTCTTTATACTAGGGGAGGAAATCATGTTAAAGATTGTACTGATTTGTATTTTGGTACAAACCTAGAACGTTGTTATGAAAGTATAAACGTTCAAGAATCTAACGGAATAATTTTTGGTCAAAATGTTTTTAACTCTGTAGACTGCGCTTTCATTTCAAATGGCAGGGGGCTTATAAACTGTTTTGGCTGTGTGAATTTAAACAATAAAACAAATCACTTTTTCAACGAGCCTTTGTCGCCGGAAGAATACAAGAAGAGAACAGAAAAAATCATGGGTAGTTATGGAAAAATAGAAGAATTTAAGAAAGAATTTAAAAAGTTTCGATTAAATTTTCCCATGCGAGAAAATAATAATATCAAGACAGTAGGATCTACAGGAGATTACTTGTTTGAATCTAAAAATGTCCGTGACTCTTTTGAAGTAGCAGGAGGAGAAGACTGCCGATATGTATACTCATCTAAGAAGATAAAAGACTCTATGGATGTTATAGGTTATGGTGTCAAGGCAGAGAGACTGCTTGAAGCTGTAGCAACCGGGCTTTCAAGTAATATAATTGGCACGTATGGTGCTGAAAATTGCAACGATGTTTCATATAGTTTTTACGTTAGAAATTGCAAAGATTGCATAGGCTGTGACGCTCTTCATCACGGGAAGTACAGTATTTTAAACAAACAATACTCTAAAGAAGAATATCAAAATCTAAAAGATAAAATTACTTCTGAACTTACAGCGCAAGATTTGTATGGGTTGATGATGCCGCCTGAGCTTGCTCCTTTTGCTTATAATGAAACTATCGCGCAGGATAATTTTCCGCTTACTAAAGAAGAAGTCTTAACCCAAGGTCTTAGATGGGAGGATGATATTCAAAAAACAGAAGGAAAGGAGACAATGAAGCCGGAAAATATTCCTGACCACATAAAAGACGTACCGGATTCTATAACAGGAGAAATTTTGAAATGCATAACTTGTAGTCGCAATTATAAAATTATAGAGCAAGAACTTTTGTTTTATAGAAAAATGAACCTTCCAATTCCTCATAAATGTTTTTATTGCCGACACCAAGACCGCATTATTCGCCGAGGCCCATATAAATTTTGGAATCGTAATTGCGCAAAATGCCACAAAGAGATTACAACAAATTATTCTCCCGACAGGCCGGAGATAGTGTATTGCGAAAAGTGTTACCAACAAGAAGTATATTAGCTATGAAACCGGAAACAAAAAACTGCCAGAATTGTCCCGATTTCTTTAAATTTAAGAAATCCGAGGATCCACGATTCTGATTTATCAGAATCGGGACAAAAAAGATATGGAATATAAATCACAAAATGTAGTATGTCAGAACTGTCGTGGTAACTTCATTATAGAGCCGGAAGACTTTAATTTTTACGAGAAAATCAAAGTTCCTCCGCCGACTTTTTGCCCGCTGTGCCACGCGCAAAGGCGATTTGTTTATAGAAACGAGAGAAAGTTATTTAAAGTCAAAGACCATTTTACTGGTCAAGATATTTTTTCATTATATCCAGCAGAAAGTAATAGAAAAGTTGTCACTCAAGAAGAATGGTATGGAGATAATTGGGATGCTATGGAATATGCCCGTGAAGTTGATTTTTCAAAACCATTTTTAAAACAAATTTTGGAATTAGAAAAAGAAGTTCCGATTTACAACCTTAATTGTACGTTAATGGTTAATAGCCCATACTCTGGTAATGCAACTGCCCTAAAAAATTGTTATCTATGTTTTAACTCAAATCATTCAGAAGATTGCATGTACGGGAACGCGGTTGATAGTTGTAAAGACTGTGTGGACAATTCGCATATTAATGAATCTGAGCGACTGTATGAATGTTTTTGGCTACGTAAGTGTTATCAGTGCTATTTTACTATAATGTCCGCAGACTCAAGGAATCTGTGGTTTTGTAGGGATTGCTTGGGTTGCAACGATTGTTTTGGTTGCGCAAACTTGCGCAAATCTTCATACTGCATTTTTAACAAACAATACACAAAAGAAAAATATGAAAAGGAAATAAAGAAAATGAAGTTGGATAGTATTTCAGGAATCAGCGAAGCTCGAGAAAAATCCAGAGATTTTTGGAAGACTCAGATAACAAGGCATCAGCAAGGCGTAAGAAATTTAAGTTCAACCGGTTCCTATGTAACAGATTGTAAAAATGTGAATGACAGCTATTTAATCCGAGAGAGTGAAAATATGCGATATTGCCAATACATGCAAATTTTAGGAAATAAGGACAATTATGATGTAAGTATTTACGGAGAACATACGGAATTAAATCATGAAACTTGTCTCTCCGGGGACCATTCCTATAATCTAAAATTTTGTTGTAATTGTTGGCCAACTTGTCGCGATAGCGAGTATTGCATGAATATCTTTAGCTCCACTGATTGTTTTGGTTGCGTTGGAGTAAAGAAAAAACAGTATTGCATTTTGAATAAACAATACACCAAAAAAGAATATGAAACACTTTTGCCTAAAATTAAAAAACATATGTATGAGATGCCATATGTTGATTCGCAAGGTCTTATTTATAAATACGGAGAATTTTTCCCAATAGAATTTTCACCTTTTGGATATAACAACACTATTACTATGCAACATTTTCCACTTACAGAAAAAGAAACAAGAGAAAAAGGATATTCTTGGATAGAAGTGCCACGTGGTAATTATGAGATAACCAAAAAAATTGGAGAACTGCCGGATTCTATCAACGATGTAAATAAAAAAATTTTAGAAGAAGTTTTGGAATGTGAAGTATGTAAAAAAGCCTATCGTGTAATGGAAAATGAGTTAATTTTTTTACGCAAAGAAAAACTTCCTATTCCAACCCTATGTAATGATTGCAGATATGATAGAAGAATCAAAGACAGATTAAAAATTCAGTTATATGAAAGAGTTTGTATGTGCGCCGGAGTGTCTGACAAAACAGGCATTTATAAAAATACCGTTTTCCATATTCACAAAGATTCTCCTTGCCCAGAAGAATTTAAAACTGGATATTCTCCCGACCGTCCGGAAATAGTCTACTGTGAAAAGTGTTACCAGCAGGAAGTATATTAAAACTAAGATACTAATGTTATGACATTTTGCAAAATGACAAAATGTTGATAAAATGAAATATATGAGTTTGCAATATAAGAAAATTGAAAAAATAGTGAAGGGATTTGCGAATCACAGGCGAATTCAAATATTGGAGCTTTTAGAAAAAACCCCTAGTTTGTCTGTAGATGATATATCTCAAAATCTAAATGTAGGATTTTTTACTATTTCAGACCATATACGTAAACTAGCCGATGCCGGACTAGTTGAAAAGATATACAAGGGTCGTTTTGTGATGCATACTCTTACCAAGAGAGGAAAGTCTATTTTGTCATTTTGCAAAATGTTTAAATGAATAATCAAAGCGAAAACCGAATATGTCAAAATTGTAAAGGTGATTTTGTAGTAGAGCCGGAAGATTTTAATTTCTATGAAAAAATAAAAGTTCCTCCGCCGACATTTTGCCCGGAATGCAGGATGCAGCGCAGGATGGCATGGAGGAATGAGAGAACGTTGCATAGAAATAAGTGTGCTAAAACCGGAAAAAGCTTGATAAGTTGTTTTTCCAGTGACTCCCCATTTACTATATATGAAAGAGACATCTGGTGGGGAGACCAGTGGGACCCTACCGAATACGGACAGGAATATGATTTTTCAAAGCCGTTTTTTAGCCAATTTCGAGAACTTATCGAGCAAGTGCCGCATCCCAATCTTTTTATAGGCAAATGCGTCAATACTTCTTATGGAAATTACATTGGCGAATTCAGGAATGCCTATCTTGTTTCTGCATCTTGGGGTGGTGAAAATATAAACTACGGGTCCCGCTGTAATTTCTGTAAGGACTCAATGGATATGTATATAACTTCTAACTGTCAGTTTTGTTATAGTGATATCTCTTCCGCTAAATGTTACGAAACCTTCTTTTCGCAAAATGTTGATTCCTGTACCAGCTCATATTTTCTTTATGATTGCAAAAACTGCATAAACTGTTTTGGGTGCACCAATCTTCGTGATAAGTCTAATTGTATGTGGAATGTACAGTTGACAAAAGATGAATATAACAAACAATTAATGGAGCTCGATATAGGAAGTTTCGAAAACTTCGAAAAAGTAAAAGAAAAATTTGAAAAGTTGAAATTAGATGCCATAAGAAAATTTGCCAATATTGTTAATTCCAAAAATGTTTCAGGGGACGATATTTCTCATGCCAATAACCTGCAATCCTGTTTTGGCGTATTTGAAGAAATGAAAGATGATAAGTTTTTAATGAATTCATTTCACGCCAAAGATAGTTATGACGGCTACGGTCTTGGTCTCGTGGAATTATTATATGAAGGGATGGATGCTGGTGTGAATGGGGCCAGGCAACTATTCGTTTTGACAGTCTGGGAGTGTTTTAATGCTGAATATTCTATTAATTGCCACGGATGTAATAATATTTTTGGCTGCATAGGACTTCGCAATAAAAATTATTGTATTTTTAATAAGCAATATTCTAAAGAAGAATTTGAAGAATTAAGAAAGAGGATTATAGAACAAATGATTAACGTTCCTTATGTTGACAAAAAGGGAATCATTTATAAATACGGGGAATACTTTCCAGCCGATATTTCCCCATTTGGGTATAATGAAACTGTAGCCCAGGATTATTTTCCATTACCAAAAGAAGAAATATTAAGTAAAGGTTATAATTGGGTTGAGCGTGAGAAACCCGAATATAAAGCAAATTGTAATGCCAATGATTTGCCTGACGATATCAAAGCTACCAATGAAAAAGATCTTTTAAATTTAGTTATTGAATGTGCCCATTGTGAAAGATCTTATAGGATCATACAAAACGAGTACTTATTTTTAAAACGTTTTAATCTCCCTATCCCCAGAAACTGTTTTGAGTGTCGTCACCAGGAAAGATTTAAAAAAGTTAATCCTCCTAAACTCTGGCATCGCTCTTGTATGTGTGAAAAAGCTCACCAAAACCATAGCGGTAAATGTAACACAGAGTTCGAAACTTCTTACGCCCCGGACAGGCCCGAGATTGTATACTGCGAAAAATGCTACCAGCAGGAAGTTTACTGAGTTTTGTGATAAAATAAGCCATATATATGCCCAAGCCGAACCGAGTGCAAATAATAAAATACGGCCCTCCGCCTCCGGAATTGCCCGTTTTCGGCAAGGTAAAGCCCGAAGACGCTTCTTTTATCGGGCGTACCAATTACGTGGCTTCTCTGGAAGAAAAAAAATTCGTGTTTGGCATTAAACGGGTGGACAGGCGCAGGCACTTGTATATAATCGGAAAGTCCGGGGTGGGGAAGACAAAACTCCTAGAGCTTTTTATACGGCAGGATGTGAGCTATGGGCACGGACTATGCCTGATTGACCCGCACGGCGACGTCATAGACGCGATGCTGGATTACATTCCAAAGGACCGCATTGAGGACGTATGCATTATTGACCCTTCCGATATTGATTTTCCGGCCTCTTTCAATCCGCTCGCTAATGTCGACCCCATGTTTAAATTCCAGCTGACCCAGGGGCTCATAGAAGTGTTCCAGAAGCAGTTCGGAGCGAACTGGACTCCGCGCCTGGAGCACGTATTTCGCTTTACTTGTCTGGCGCTTCTGGATTATCCACATGCCACAATGCGCGGGATGATATCCATGCTGACGGACAGGAATTACAGGCAAAAAGTAGTGGAATACATTACCGACGACATGGTGAAAAGATTCTTCGCTATCGAATTTGCCGACTGGTCGGAGAAGTTTGATACGGACGCGATAATCCCGCTCGTGAACAAACTCGGGCAATTCTTGTCCGACCCGCTCTTGCGCAACATCTTCGGGCAGAAACAAAACAAGATAGATATCAGCAAATTGATGAATGACAGGAAAATAATTTTTATTAATCTTTCCAAGGGGCGCCTGGGCGAGGAGAATTCCTCCTTTTTCGGGTCTATTTTTCTGACGAAAATAAAACAGGCGGGAATGGAGCGCGCGGCTATACCCGAAAGAGACCGTGTGGACTTTTACCTCTATGTGGACGAGTTTCAAAACGTAGTGACGCAGACTTTTGAAAACATTTTGTCCGAGGCGCGAAAATACGGACTTAACTTGACCATGGCGCATCAGTACGTGGGGCAAATTATTACCAAAGTCCACCAGGCGGTGCTCGGTAACTGCGGAAGCATTATCACTTTCCGTATTGGCGGTGAAGACGCTGTTAAGATGAAGCCGGAGTTTGCGCCCCTCTTTGACGTGAAAGACATGATCAACCTGGCGGTGACCGAGTTTTATATAAAAATGACCATCGACGGCGAATCTTACGACCCGTTTTCAGCGGAGACCTTACGAGTCCTTCCGCCTACTCATCCTTCATACAGAGAGGAGATAATAGCGGCATCCCGCAGAAAATATTCCATACCAAAAGGAGACGCCGCAAAACTTATAGCGGAGGAAGAAGCAACTATTATCCGAAGCTCGGAAGAGAAAGCCATTATTGAAGGAAAGACAAAAAAGAGATCGGACAATGATAAAGAAAAAAGTCCCGACGATTCCGTCGAGGATTCGCGACCGAGGGTCGGAACTTCACAAGAGGCCGAGCCTATGATATAACACGGTAGTGAGTTTTAGCAAAGCACAAAGTGCGCTCGCTAAGCGAGCATTGCTAAAATCTACTAACCGGGTATAATACCCTTATAGCAAAAGACTCCGAAGGAAAGCAGAGCTTCCTATGGGGCAGGCTATCTTAAAAATTATGTCTAAAGATTATTACAATATTTTGGGTATAGAAAAAGGCGCATCAAAAGAGGAAATCAAAAAAGCCTTTTATAAATTGGCGCATAAATACCATCCCGATAAAAAAGGCGGAAATGAGGGTAAATTCAAGGAAGTGAACGAAGCATACCAGGTGCTTTCCGATGACTCCAAACGTTCCAAATACGACCAATTCGGCGCCGGGTTTGAAAATATGGGCGGAGGCCATGCCCATGGCGGCCAGGGATTCGAGGGGTTTGATTTTTCCGGCGCTGGAGGCTTTGGAAACGGCGGAACGGAATTTGATTTTGGCAATTTAAACGACATCTTTAGTGATTTTTTCGGTGGAGGAATGGGAGGGGGTCGTCCACAGGCGCGCCGCGGCAGGGACATATCCACGGAAATTCAAATTTCGTTTTCTGATTCCATTTTCGGTGTTAACAGGAAAATCTTGATAACAAAAACTTCCGAATGTATTACCTGCCATGGGTCAGGCGCAAAAGCCGGGACTAAAATGGATACATGCAAGAATTGCAACGGACAGGGGAAAATCCACGAACAAAAAAGAACCATTTTCGGAAATATTGCGAGCACCAAAGTTTGCGAAGTGTGCTTGGGCACCGGAGAAGTGCCGAAAGAAACTTGCGAGACTTGCAAAGGCAAAGGCGTACTCCGCCGCGAAGAAGAAATCTCGATTGTTATTCCCGCAGGCATACGCGACGGTGAAATGATAAGGATGACCAGCATGGGAGAGGCAATATCAAAAGGCACGGCTGGCGACCTTTACATAAAAATAAATGTCATGCCTCACCCGGTGTTCAAGCGCGACGGCAATGACCTGGTTATGAACTTGAACCTAAAGCTTTCCGACGCGCTTCTCGGCACGAAATATCCGATAGAGACCTTAGATGGGCATATAGAAGTCACTATCCCGGAAGGAGTATCTATAAATGAAATTTTGCGCGTAAGGGGCAAAGGAGTTCCCGGCGGGAAAAACAAGCGTGGAGACCTGCTCATAAAACTAAACATAAAATTGCCAAACAAGCTCTCCCGTAAATCCCGTGAAATCATAGAAGAGCTCAAGAAAGAGGGGATATAGAACTTGTCCCGTAGTCCCGTACTAAATTTTCGATTACATAAAATGAGCACTAATAACAACATGTTAAAATTTTAGTACTGGGATGATTCCTGAACAATTCGCATATATTGCAATAATAACTAGCTTGGCAGGAGCCTCTTTTTATATAAGAGATATATTTCTCGGTAAAACAAGACCGAATTTCGTTTCGTGGTTTATGTGGATGCTTGCCCCTTTTGTAGGAGTTTTTTTACAAATCCAGGCTGGGGCCGGGTTTATATACACACTGCCTGTATTCATGGCCGGTTTTGTCCCTTTTCTCGTCTTAATTGCCGCTTTGATTAAAAAAAATGCCTATTGGAAAATAACTTTTTTTGATATTGCCTGCGGGATATTTTCTATTTTGGCTCTTTTTCTTTGGATTTCAACAAAAAATACGACCTTGTCGGTCATTTTCGCAATACTTGCTGATGGCCTGGCTGTTGTGCCAACCTTGGTCAAGTCCTGGAAAGCACCCGAAACGGAAACAGGAATAACATATTTATCAGGGATTATAAATAATACCATAGGACTATTTATAATTAACAGTTGGGTTTTTTCCATATACTCTCTTTATATATATTTTATTATAGCGAACCTATCCATAGTTCTTTGTATTTATCGCAAAAAGATTTTAAGTATGATACATTATAAATATGAAAAATAAGTTTGTAAAAATAGCTGCAATACAAAGCTTTGTTTCCGGAGATTTGAAATTAAATTTACAAAAAACCTTAAAACTTGCGGAAAAAGCGGCAAAAAATGGGGCAAAAATAATCTGCCTGCAGGAGCTTTACCGTACGGTTTATTTCCCGCAATATAAAAAAGCCGACAAAGATTCTTACGCCGAGACCATCCCGGGAGAGTCCACCCGCACATTTTCAGTTTTGGCAAAAAAATATGGAGTAGTAATCATAGTACCGATATTTGAAAAACGTAAGAATAAGTATTTTAATTCCGCCGCAGTCATAGACCAGACAGGCAAGCTTTTACCTACCTATGACAAAGTGCATATACCACAAGACCCTATGTTCTATGAAAAAAATTACTTTGAGCAAGGGACAAGCGGGTATCGGCTGTATAACACTAAATTCGGAAAGATAGCAGTCTTGATTTGCTTTGACCAATGGTTTCCCGAGGCGGCGAGAGCGGTAACCTTGCTGGGCGCGGAGATTATCTTTTATCCTACTGCCATAGGAAAGATTATCGGGAAAAAGGGTTTTGAAGGAGACTGGCACAATGCGTGGGAGACTGTCATGCGCGGGCACGCCATAGCGAACAGCGTGAACGTCGTGGCTGTCAACCGGGTAGGCAGGGAAGACCGACTAAAATTTTGGGGTCAGTCATTCATAACGGACAGCTTCGGAAAGGTTCTGAAAAGAGCAAGTAGCGGGAAAGAAGAAGTTCTGACCGCATCGGTTGATTTGTCGTTAAATAAAGAGATTAGAGACTCATGGGGGTTCTTTCGCAACCGTCGGCCCGACACTTATGCCCGTATTTCAAAATAATGTCTGAAACACCCGAACAACTGGGGTTTATAATGCCGGCAGAGTGGGAAAAACATTCTGCCGTCTGGTTGGCTTGGCCTTACGACGAAACTACTTTTCCGGAGCGTATACCGATGGCCGAGGCGGTTTTCGTCGAGATGATTAAATCCGTCTACGAGTCGGAAGCTGTTAAACTTTTGGTTTTAAACGATGAAATGGAGGCCCGCGCCACAATCCTTTTAGAGAGAGACGGAGTAGATGTAAAAAAAATTATCTTTTTCAGGGTTAAATTTGCGGATGTCTGGACCAGGGATTACGGACCTATTTTCCTGGTAAATAGGCCGGAACAAGCCCTGGCTTGGACTAAGTGGAAATATAACGGGTACGGAAAAGGGGATGACCCGTACTTTTCGCCAATCTTGATAGATAATGAGGTTTTCAATAATATAAGTTTACCCGGAAAAAAATTCCAACCGGATATGGTGCTCGAAGGTGGGGCGGTTGATGTAAACGGCGAAGGCATGTGCCTGACAACCGAACAAACTTTGATGAATCCGAACCGCAACCCTGCCATGAGCAAGACGGAAATTGAAAAATATCTCAGAGAGTATCTGGGGGTTGAGAAAGTAATTTGGCTAAAAGAAGGATTGACGAATGACCATACTGACGGCCACATAGATGAAATCGCGCGTTTTGTGGATAAAAATAAAATTATCTGCGCCTACGAAGACAACACGGAAGATGAGAATTTTAAAATCCTGGACGACAACTATCGAATATTAAAAAATTCTACCGACCAAAACGGACAATCTTTTGAAATAATAAAATTGCCAATGCCGCACATGCTTTACGACAACGGAACAAAAGCTCCGGTGTCATACTGTAATTTTTACATAGGGAATAAAGTCGTTCTGATGGGAAAATTTAACGACCCGAACGATGAAAAAGCCGAACAAATAATACAGGGCTGTTTCCCAGACAGAAAAGTTATTGCTATCAACTGCAGGGAAATAATATACGGAGGCGGGGCTATCCACTGCATGACTCGAGAGGAGCCGGCGGTTTAAATTCTGTAAACTTTTTGTCCCTCCGGAGTATCTTTTATCTCATAGCCAAGAGATTTGATTTCTTTCCTGATTTCGTCGGATTTGGTGAAGTCTTTTTCAAGGCGGGCCTTGGTCCTTTCTTCAAGCAGGTGTTGAACTTCTTCCGGAACGACCTCTTCTTTTAATTTTTCAAAACCGAGCCCAAGCACCTTATCAAAATCAAGAATGGTGGCTTTTTTATCCGCGCTAGACATGTTTTCATCTTTCATTACATCCCATAATAGCGAGAGCGCTCGCGGTGTATCCAGGTCATCTTCTATGAATTCTTTAAATTTTGACCGGTATTCCTCATGTACGCTGCCTATGCTGTCTCCCAGGTCTTTATACAGGTTATATAAGCGTTTTAAGGCCGTTTCCGCACCTTCCAAGGCTTCCCATACGAAGTTTACCTTAGTTCGATAGCTTGCCATGAGGAGCCAAAAACGGTAAGTAACAGGGCTTATGCCTTTTTCAACTAGGCTATCTAGTTTTAAGAAATTACCTTTTGATTTTGCCATTCTTTCATTTCCCGTATCTACGAACTCACTATGTATCCAAAATTTAACAAAAGGCTTTTTACCTGTTGCCGATTCTGACTGAGCGATTTCATTTGTGTGGTGGGTGGGGATAAGGTCAATACCTCCTGTGTGTATATCAAATTGCTCGCCCAAAAATTTTATACCCATGGCTGAACACTCTATATGCCAACCCGGGAAACCCTTTCCCCAAGGGGACTCAAAACCAATTTGGGAATTAAATTTCCAAAGAGCAAAATCTTCAGGGTTCTTTTTTTCGGAGTTCTCAGCAATTCGAGCATGCTTTTCGTCTACAGTTCTTTTCCCTCCCCACAGTATTCCATAATCCGGCATGTTCTCTGTATCAAAGTAAATTCCATCGCTAGTTTTGTACGAATATCCTTTTGTTTCCAATTTTTGCAGAAGTTCTATATCTTCTTTCACGTAGTCGCTTGCAAAATATGGTCCTTCCGGCATTTGTATATTCAACTCTTGCAAATTTTCCTTAAATCTTTCGGTATAAAACTCTGCCAGCGTGCGCATATTTTTTAGGGTCAGTTCTTTTCCCTCGCGCAAAAGCCCTTTAGTCATTTTATCTTCACCCGAGTCTGCATCGCTAGAGAGATGGCCTATATCAGTAATATTCATAACTTGTTTTACTTTCAACCCACTATATTCAAGCGTGCGACGTAAAATATCAGCAAAAAAATAAGAACGAAGATTGCCTATGTGAACAAAATCGTATACAGTCGGTCCACAAGTGTACATTCGAACCTCGTCTTGGTTTATAGGAGTAAAAACTTCTTTTTCCCGCGTCAGGGTGTTGTAAAATTTGAGCGGCATTGTGTTTGTCAGCTATTTAAATTCGCTCTGGTATATTTCTATCAGGGCGTAAAGCAGGCTTATGGTAAGCGGTCCGATGAAGACTCCTACCGGGCCCAAGAGCGCAAGCCCGCCTAACACCGAAAATAGGATAAGGAACGGCGGGATGTTTATTTTATGTCCTACTATATATGGATTGAGGAAATTGTCTCCCGTGCCCACCACGAAAATCGCCCACACTAAAAGGCCTATTCCGTAGCCTGTCTGTCCCGTTGCAAAAAGAAAAATCACAGCCGGTACGGATACCACCGCGGTGCCGAAAGGCGGGGTAATCGAAGCTATGGCGGCGAGCACCCCCCAGATTGCGGGATTAGGAACATTGAAAATATACAAACCGATTCCCATGGAGACTCCTTGGATAATGGCAATTAAAAGATACCCTTTTAGCACTCCGTTGATGGTATGAGAAAGTTTATTTAGTATTTTTTCATCGGCCGTGCTGGAAAGAGGGCTCAATGAGAGCAATGCTTCCTTCCATTTTTCTCCGTCTTTCAAAAAATAAAAAATAGTCACTAAAAATAGGAAAAATGAGAATAGTACGGAAAGCGTAGCGGTAAATATATTTGCGATATTGTTTGCTAGGAAAGAAATAAAAGTTGAGATTTTTTCTCCTATGTCTAAAGACAACCCATAGGGCAGAATTTGATTGATTTTATTTCCGAGCGCGCTGATGAGCGGTAGGGGATTACCGTTATTTAGCATTGAATGATAAAGCTCTTGCGATTGGTTGAAGACTATGGATCCGACGACAAGCAAGGGTATGCAAAGCACGGTAAGGAAGAACAGAACTGTTAAAAGCGACGCAAACCAGTTGGGCTGGCGCATCTTTTTAAACCATTTATATACAGGATAAAGCACAATGGAAAACGACGCGCCCAGCACGAGCACTATCCAAAACGGGCGAAAAATCAAAAAAGTGAAGAATAATGTTGCTAAAAAGATGCCGAAGAAAAAATACTTTTCTATAGTTTTTGATTCCATATAGGTAATAGTATAGCAAAAGCTTGCCTTTTTGTGAAATTTCATATAATATAAGCTCCATATGAAAAAGGATGAATTTGCCGTAATAGCCACGGGCGGAAAGCAATACAAAGTCTCCGAAGGGGGGCTTGTTTCCATTGAGAAAATCAAGGCAAAAGGAATTGAGTACAAAAAAGGGGACAAGGTGTCTTTTGACAAAGTTCTTTTGGTAGATGACGGCAAAGATACAACTATAGGCACTCCTTACATTAAAGGCGCGAAAGTGGATGCGGAAATCGTGGAAATAGGACGCGCTAGGAAAATCCTGGTTGTAAAATACAAGCAGAAATCCCGATACCTCCGCAGGAACGGCCACCGCCAGCCATTTTTCAAAGTAAAGATAACTTCGATAAAATAAAAACATGCAATACGGTCTTGCGCAAAACACAAAAACAAAGAAGCTAAACCGAAAATTCGGGGTTGCTTATTGCGTTGCATAAAAATTAATTTTAAAAAATGAAACTCAACAAAACAGCCCTGAATGGGCTGTTTTGTTCTTTTGGACGCGTTCTTTGTCAACTATCAACCTAACCCTTTACTTTTCGAGGTGAGAAAAATGAGTAGCGCTTTTGTAGCACCCGCAGAAGTTCATCGCCGTGACACCGAAGAGGAGGCCTGGTATGAGCTCAAAACCAAGGCAGATCTAGCTGTCCTTGCAGTATCTCGAGCTGAAGAGGCCGTAGAAAAAGCAAAGGGGCAAGCTTCGCCTGCTCTCTTAGCGGAAGCTTTAGCGCGGGCTAACTTCGAGAAAGAGTGGGGGCGGGTACCGGAGCAGAAAGAAAAATTCCCTAACTGTAAAGGCGAGTAACTTCTTTTCTGCAGTACGGGCGGCCATTTGGTCGCCCGTTTTTTATATGTGGTGAATTTTCGCATATGCTAGATTTAACAACTACTTTTCCACAATAGAAAAAACTTGACTTATTTTTACAGAATGCTTAAATAGAAATATGCAATACAGGGCGCAAAATCAGAATATGATGGCAATGATGATGAACAACCGAATGTTCGGGGTTGCTTATTGCGTTGCATAAACTAAACTAACTTTTAAAAAATGAAACACAAAAACCAGCCTCGAACGGCTGGTTTTTGTTCATTTCGGACAAAAATGTTCTTTGAGTTCTTCACAGTCAACTAATCAACAGGCCTCTGGGAGGGGGCTAAAAATGAATAGAGTGTCTCAGGTTATGCGGGATGTTGTCGCACAAATGGAAATTCCGGCATGGTGTTTCCAGCCGGACAACTGGAGCATTGCCTTCCTGCGCGGGCTGGGAAGTCTTGCGTTCCAGCAGTGGGATGGGCGGAAAGTATGGGAAGTTGGCGTCGGGAGTGGTGTGAACATCGCCGCTCTTACCCAACTTGTGGATGCGCAGTGGTACTTCTCGGATTACGATTCTAGGTGTACACCACTGGCAATGGCGAATTTGTCGCGGGCGGGGGCTTGTGGCAAATTTGTGCCACTTGAGGGTTCATGGGATCTCGTTACTCCGCCGGCGGAGATGGAAGCGCCGAAAGTCAACGTGATCTTTGGGTGCCTTCCACAGGTACCGGTCTCATCTAGTATCAATCTCTCGGTTGGCGACAACCGAGCGCACTACTACGACCCCCGACGTTACCCCGAAGCTCGTTCCAATGAGTTGGGTCTGGGTATCGTGCAGACACTTCTGCAAAATGCAAAGCAGGTTCTTCTCCCCAGAGGTACAGTTGTCCTGAATCTTGGCGGACGACCCGGGCGCAAGCGATTGCTCGAACTGTTTATACAGGCGAGCTACGTACCCGATGTAGTTAACGAGGAGGTAATTCAACAACACCCCGAGACGTCGGTGGTATCGCTCGCCACGCTTGAGGAGTCAGGGCAGAGCGACTTCGAGTTCTTCTTGGATGAAGATGCTCGTTACCCAATCTCCGCTCGCTCGGCAGAGACGCTGAGAGAAGCGGGCACGGAAGTCTTCCACAAGATTTACGTCATTGCGGGAACAACGCTGACGTAAATAATCTACGGATTGGATGACTGGCACTGTACAATGCCAGTCATCCTCTCTAATTTTTATTCAAAACATTATAAAATTAAAAATCATAATTATGAAATTCAATAAAGAAAAAATCTATTATTTAGAAGGTGCGGTAGGTACTGAAATTTTACGTCGAGGATTCCCTACGAAATTACCATTATGGTCAGCCAAAGTGTTGTTCGAGAAACCAGAGTTATTAAAAGAAATTTATATTGACTACATCCAAGCCGGTGCTGACATAATTACAACTAACACGTTTCGCACGCAACGTCGAACTTTAAATAAAGTCGGATTAGGCGATGAAACAGAAAGAATTAATCGTTTGGCGGTAGAAATTGCCATACAAGCCCGTAACGAATCCAAAGTTGAGCATCCTGTGTACATTGCTGGTTGTATGACTACTTTAGAGGACTGTTACCGTCCAGATTTGGTGCCTTCACAAAAAGAACTAGAAAAAGAACATAAAGAACAAGCAAATATTCTATCCAAAACGCCAATTGACTTTTTTATTTTGGAAACCTTTAACAGTATTAACGAAGCGGTTGTTGCGGTTCGAGCCGTGTACAATACTGGAAAACCTTTTATAATTAGTTTTACTGCCAATGCACAAGGGGATATTTTAAATGGTGATCAATGGGACGAAGCAATTAAACAGTTGAATCAGTTTCACCCTCTGGCTGTTTTGGTGAATTGCGTCTCAGGAGAGATAGCTACTCAAGCATTGGAGAAAATAAAGAAAACTACAAACTTACCGTTTGGTGCGTGTGGAAATGGTGCTGGTGAAGCTGACAACAAAAATGGCTGGAAGTTTAGTACTTCCGACCATGTTGATAATTATACTTTATATTGTCAACAATGGATTGAACTAGGAGCCACTATTATTGGGGGATGCTGTGGCACAAATCAAGAATATACTAAAGCTTACAGCCAGCTAGAGCGAAAAAAAATATTTCCTTAAGATTTTTCCAGCTTTAAATTTAAAATATCCCCAATGTGCTATTGCCTGTTCTTTAGAGCATTTTTGAGTGTGTCGTTGTCGGAGTATTCGAGTTCGGTGCCGGTGGATAATCCTTTGCCCAGAGAAGAGATTTTTATGTTTTGCTCATCGCAGATTTCTCTCAATTGTTCGCGTACATACTGGTCCGTATGTTCACCCGGGGGCTT
>DATDXF010000031.1:0-44013 GCA_036517215.1 Minisyncoccota bacterium
AAAAACTTCCTAAAGGGTCATACACTACATCCCTTTTCAAGGCTGGGCTAGATAAAATATCTTTGAAAGTAGCCGAAGAATCTTTGGAAGTTATTCATGCGGCTCAAAAACAAACACAAAAACGGCTTATTGAAGAAACTGCCGATCTTTTGTATCACTTGTTTGTTTTATTAGCGGAGAAAAATGTTAGTTTGGAGCAAGTCGAATCCGAAATTAAAAAACGAAGTAAATAATTCATGAAAATCTTATCTACAAAAAAATACTCAGTATTGAAAATAACGAACCTGATTAAAAAAAGGCAGAGCAAAAAAACTGATGTGGAAAAAGTGGTTTTAGAAATAATAAAAAATGTGCAAAAGAATAAAGATAAAGCATTATTTTCTTTGTCTAAAAAGTTTGACGGAGTTGAACTGAAAACACTTAAAGTTTCCAAGGAAGAAATTGCTGAAGCTTATAAACAGGAATCTAAAGAAGTTGTAAAAGCTCTTAAAATAGCCAAAGCCAATATTGAAAAATTCCACAAGACTAATGTAAAGATAAAGGAGGCTTCTATTACTACAGCCAAAGGCGTAAGCGTTTGGAGAGAATTTCGACCAATTGAGAAAGTTGGACTTTATATCCCCGGAGGTAAGGCTTCTTATCCATCTACTGTGCTTATGCTTGGAGTGCCAGCCAAGATTGCCGGTTGCAGGGAAATTATTTTATGTGTACCACCCGGAAAAGACGGCAAAGTTCCTAGCGCGGTATTGGTCGCAGCCGATATTTGTGGTATCTCAAAAATTTTCAAGACTGGAGGAGCACAGGCAATCGCGGCTATGGCCTATGGCACAGAATCCATACCTAAGGTTTCAAAAATATTTGGACCGGGAAATCAATACGTGACCACGGCCAAAATGCTTGTGTATGGAGAGGTGGATATAGATATGCCAGCGGGACCTTCAGAGGTTTTAGTATTTGCTGATAAAGATGCCAATCCTATTTGGATAGCCGCTGATTTACTTTCACAACTTGAACACGGAGAAGATTCGCAAGCAATCCTCGTAACACCATCACAACTTATAGCAAGACAAGTTTTAACGGAAGTTAAAAAACAAACGGAAAACTTGGAGAGAAAAGAGATTATTAAGGAATCTTTGAAAAACAGTTTCATTGTCATAGTTCCAAATGATGATCAGGCGTGTAAATTAATTAACGAATATGCACCCGAACACTTAGAAATTATTAGTAAAAATGAAAATGAGATACTTGAGAAAATTAATAATGCAGGCTCGGTATTTCTAGGTAAATATTCAAGTGAACCACTTGGAGATTATGCGACTGGTAGCAACCACACTCTCCCCACTTCAGGATATGCAAAAATGTTTTCTGCACTTTCTGTGGAATCATTCGGAAAAAAGATGCAAATTCAAAGAGTTAGTAAGAACGGAATTGAAAAATTGAGAAAAACGGTTGAGGTTTTAGCTACTAGAGAAGGATTAGATGCTCACAAAAATGCAATTAGTATTAGATTCAATAAAACTTTATGATTACCTCACTCATACGCAAAAACTTAAAAAACTTTCAAGCATATAGCTCAGCTCGAAGCCTTTACCAAAAGGGCGTATTTATGGATGCCAATGAAAATTCTCTTGGTAGTGTAATTTCTACTGAATATTATCCTGAACTAAACCGTTATCCCGACCCTTTGTCTATGGATTTAAGAAAAGCTCTAGGACAATTCTTAGATGTTTCAGAAAAAAATATTTTTGTGGGAAGTGGGTCAGACGAAATAATTGATCTATTGATTCGGCTTTTTGTTGAGCAAGATGAGGAAATAATCGTGCTAGAACCTACTTATGGAATGTATAAAGTGGCGGCTGAAATCGTGGGAGTAAATGTAAGAAGTCTTTTACTGAAACCGGATTTTCAGATAGATATTCCTAACTTACTTTCACAAATTAATTCTAAAACTAAAATTATTTTCCTTTGTTCGCCCAATAATCCAACAGGAACTTTGGTCAATTTAGAAGATGTAGAAACTATATGTAATAATTTTAGAGGAATAGTTGTTGTGGATGAGGCGTATATTGAATTTGCTTCCAAATCTTCTCTGGTCAAAAAAATTCCCGACAAAGAAAACTTGGTTATTCTTCGTACATTCTCGAAAGCATGGGGGTTGGCGGGTATTAGGGTTGGCTATGCAGTAGCGCAAGAAGTAGCAATCGAATACTTAAATAAAATTAAATTGCCTTATAACTTGAATCGGATTTCAAGTGGCCTTGCTATTGAAGTTCTAAAGAATTATCAAAAAATGTTGGATTTTAGAAAAATAATTCTTAGGGAAAGAAAAAAACTCGCAGATAAATTAAACAATCTGGGTTTTAAGGTTTTTCCAAGCGAGGCAAATTTTTTGCTAGTAAATTATCCAAACGCTTCGGATATTGCAAAAAAATTAGTCGTGGATTATGGAATTATTATTAGAGATTTTAATTCCAAGCCCCTGTTAAAGGATTGTGTACGAATATCAGTAGGAACGCCCGAGCAAAATGATTTATTAATAAAGTCATTAACCAAAATTCTATGAAAAAAACAATAGAAAAACTTAAAATAGCTTTCCTAGATCGTGATGGGGTTTTAATCTATGAGCCACAGGATACCAAGCAAATAGACAGCCTAGAAAAACTGGAAATTTTACCCAATGTATTCTCGGGATTAAAAACTCTCTTAAATTCCGGCTATCAGCTAGTCATGATATCTAATCAAGATGGTTTAGGAACAAAATCTTTTCCTGCTCGTGATTTTGAAATAGTACAAAATGAACTTCTTGATGTGTTTAAAAAAGAAGGTATATCTTTCTATAAAATTTTTATTTGTCCTCACTTTGAAAAGGACGAATGTAATTGTAGAAAACCCAAAACAGGGCTTTTAGAAAAATTCTTAAAAGAAGATATAGATTTTCAAAAATCTTTTGTGGTTGGAGATAGAAAAAGTGATGAGGAACTAGCTAAAAATATTGGAGTTAGATTTTACCAAGTTGAAGTAAATGGAAATTTCCCAAGATTGGCTAGTATTGAACGAAACACGGCAGAAACGGAAGTGTTTATAGGGTGCAATCTTGACGGACAAGGCACATTCAATATTGATACTGGAATAAATTTCTTTAATCACATGTTGGAACAGCTTTCCAAACACTCCCTTATTGATTTAGACATCAAAGCAACAGGAGATTTGAAAATAGATGACCACCACACAATAGAAGATGTTGGAATAACTTTAGGCGAAACTCTTTTAAAAGCGCTGGGAGAAAGGAAAGGAATCAAGCGCTACGGTTTTCTCTTGCCTATGGACGACACCTTGGTGGAAGTAGCAATAGATTTGGGTGGCAGATCTTATCTAGTTTTTAACTGCGACCTCAAAAGAGAAAAAGTTGGAGATTTACCAACTGAAATGGTAGAACACTTTTTTCGATCAGTTGCGGAGTCTCTGAAAGCCAATATCCACATAAATGTAAAATACAGCAAGAATGAACACCACAAGATAGAGGCAATATTCAAAGCATTTGCAAAGTCTTTACGAATGGCGGTCGAAGCAGATTCTAGACAGAAAAATAAATTACCCTCCACAAAAGGGATTCTATGAAAATAGCAATAATAGATTATGGAGCAAGTAATTTGCAAAGTGTTGTCAATGCCTTAACTTCGCTTGGTAGGTCTTTTGAAATTATCAATGACCCTAAAAAACTTGTTGGTTTTGATAAAGTTATTTTACCCGGTGTTGGAGCTGCGGGTAGTGCTATGGAAAAACTAAATGAAAGCGGTTTTGCGGATATTCTGCCGAAACTCAAAATTCCAACTTTAGGGGTGTGTTTGGGTTTACAATTATTTGCCGACTTCTCGCCCGAGGGAAATACAAAATGCTTGTCCATAATTTCTGGCGAAGTTAAGAGATTTAAAAATGATCTAAAAGTTCCCCACATGGGCTGGAATAAAGTGGAGTTCGTGAAAAAATCTCCCTTAATTTCTGGTATTCCAAATGACAGCTTCTTCTATTTTGTTCACTCATACTATATGGAAACGAAAGGTGAATTTGTGATTGGAAAAACAGCCTATGGGATTGATTTTCCTGCAATTATTCAAAAAAACAACTTCTATGCTGTACAGTTTCACCCTGAAAAATCTGGAGAATGGGGTTTAAAATTACTATATAACTTTTGCGACTTATGAAAATTTTACCAGCAATGGATATCTTAGACAGCAAATGCGTGAGATTAACCAAAGGAGAGTTTGATAGTAAAAAAATTTATTCTTCCGATCCTTTGGCGGTAGCCAAAAAGTTTGAGCAACAAGGCGCAAAAATTCTGCATGTTGTTGATTTGGACGCGGCAAAAATTGGCAAACCTGTAAATCAAGAATTGATACTTAATATCGCTAAGACTGTTGGTATTCCCATTGAAGTTGGGGGTGGTATTAGAGATATTGAAACTGCAAGAACATATTTAAATAATGGAGTAAGGAAAATAGTGATAGGTACTAGGGCTATTAAAGATCTAGTGTTTTTGTCTTCTTTAATTCAAGAATTTGGTAGCGATAGAATAGTTGTCGCTGTGGAAACAAGGAAAGGCAAAATTACCACGAACGGCTGGCAAGAAACTACCAGTAAAGATTATTTGGATTTTGCAAAAGAACTGAAGATTTTGGGCGTAGCTGAAATACTTTTTACTGATGTAGACAAGGATGGAACTTTAACCGAACCGAATTTTGAAGCTATCCAAAAATTAATTGACTTAGGTTTTAAAGTTATCGCTTCCGGTGGAATTTCTAATATTGAATCAATAAAAAAGTTAAAAAAGTTGGGTGCTTCTGCTGTTATATTAGGTAAAGCTCTGTATGAAAATAAAATTAATTTGCGGGATGCTTTAAAGAAAACAAAACCAATATCAAATCTAACAAAGAGAATTATTCCGTGCCTAGATGTAAAAGACGGACGAGTAGTAAAAGGAATAA
This sequence comes from Minisyncoccota bacterium, assembly GCA_036517215.1. Lineage (GTDB taxonomy): Bacteria > Patescibacteriota > Minisyncoccia > Phycocordibacterales > UBA9973 > UBA9973. Next base: position 4,983 of record DATDXF010000031.1, read on the forward strand.
ATTTCAAAAATCTTGTAGATGCTGGCGACCCAGTTGCACTAGGAAAATTTTATTCAGAGGGAGGAGCTGATGAACTGGTATTTTTGGACATTACCGCGACTCAAGATAATAGAAAAACGCTTCGTAGTCTTGTTGAGCAAGTCGCTCGCGAAATAAACATACCATTTACGGTAGGTGGCGGAATTAAAAGTATTTCTGATATAAGAGAATTGCTTACTGTGGGAGCTGATAAAATTTCGATAGGATCAATCGCAGTGAAAAATCCTTCTTTTGTAAAAGAAGCGAGTGAATATTTTGGATCTCAATGTATTGTTATTTCTGTTGATGCTAAAAAGAAAGGTATTAGCTGGGAAATTTATATTAATGGTGGAAGAAATGCGACTGGAATTGATGCAATTTTATTTGCTAAAGAAATGGAGAAACTTGGAGCGGGAGAATTGCTTGTTAATAGTTTAAATAGAGACGGTACAAAAAAAGGATTTGATATTGATCTTTTGAATAGAATATGTGAGGTAGTGAATATACCAGTTATTGCTTCAAGCGGAGCAGGTTCTGTGAAAGACTTTGTAAAAGTTTTTAATGAAACGAATGTTGATGCCGCGTTAGCGGCAAGTATTTTTCACAAAGGTAATATATCAATTCGTGAATTAAAAAAGATATTGCAGGAAAATAATTTAAAAGTTCGTTTGTGAAAAGAATTTTGATATACTTTATCGATGCCCGACGACCAAAATTCAACACAAAACTCAATTCCGGAAGAAAACTCTATTCCACCAAGCCCCTAAGAGCCCACCGAGCCTGCCCCTGAAAATACAGCACATTCTGAACCTGCCAATGCACCTCCTGAGGCCCTAGAAAGCTCACCGAACGACTTTTCATTGAAAAGTAATGATATACCACCATCTAATTCTACCCCTACGGAATCAGTAAATAAGTCAAAAACTGAAGAAAAACAAGCCGAAAATGAACCCACTCTCGAGCCAGTTTCCCGCATTCCTCCCCAAACCCCTCCTGCGGGCAGAATTCTGAATCTTGCCAAGAACATTAGCCGAGGAAAAGCAGAAACCTTCTCCTTACAGGAGCTGTACACCTTTTGGACGGAGTACCGTCTCAAAAGATCTTGCGCTTGGGTCCCAATCCCAAGCTTACCCCAAAATATTTGTTCCGCTTTTCCGAGTCCATTTGAATTAGCACATTAGTAGAGCATAGTAGTAATATTAAAATAATTACAAAAGCAAAAGTTTGGTTGTGGTGCCCTTGGGAGGAATCGAACCTCCATCAAGGCCTTAGAAGAGCCTCGTTCTATCCATTGAACTACAAGGGCTGGTGCGGGGTGGAGGGCTCGAACCCCCGACACCTCGAGTGTAAATCGAGTGCTCTACCAACTGAGCTAACCCCGCCTACCTTATTTATATAACAAAATGGACCATATTTCAAGGTGTGGATAATTAGACTGGTAAATTATATATCAAAAATAATATACTCTACTTATGAAAATAGAAGAAAAAGAAAAAGCACGCACCTTACGTAAAAGGGGATATTCCATAAATCAGATTGTAAAAGAGGCTGGTTTTTCTAAGGCGAGTGTAAGTTTGTGGGTTCGAGATATTATACTTACAAAAGAGCAAAAGAAAGGACTTTCAGGAAGAGGCAGAAGTGTTGAATCTATTGAACGCAGAAGAATTAACCGTCTTTTTAACGAGAAAGCTAAAAGGCAAATAACAATAGACAACGCAAAAAAAGATTATTCTAATATTTCTCTAGAAGAATTAAAATTAATTGGTATAATTTTATATTTAGGTGAGGGTGGAAAAACAGAAAGAGGAACAGCTAGGGTTTCAAATAGTGATCCTGAGGTAATAAAAATTATGATGAGATTTTTTAGAGAGATATGCAATGTCCCAGAAGAAAAATTTCGTGGCAATGTTCATACATTCGCTTATGCTGATGTCGAAAAGACTGAAAAGTATTGGGCCAAGATTTCAGGAATACCAAAGAAACAATTTCATAAAACCTATATAAAACCGAGTAGCGCAAGTTTGCAAAAAAGATTTACATTGCCATATGGAACTTTCAGTATTAATGTGTGCGATACAAAACTTTTTTTAACTATACAGGGATGGATTGAAAGAATTAAAGAATTAACTATAGGGAGCTAAATATGATATATTCTATTTTATGAAAACTAAAATTCTATACGAGGATTCCAATGTACTTGCGATAGACAAACCCTCCGGTATTTCGGTGCACGGGGACGGACGCACCAAAGAGAAAACAGTCGCGGACTGGATTCTGAAAAATTATCCACGAATGAAAAATGTCGGGGAGAACGAAGTTTACGAAAACAAGAAAATAAAAACGGAAATCAAAAAGCCGGGTATCGTGCACAGGCTGGACCGCGAGACTTCCGGAGTTCTTTTGCTCGCAAAGAACAAAAAAGCTTACGAGTTTTTAAAAAGCCAATTCCAAAATAGGGAGATAAAGAAAACTTACATAGCTATAGTTTCTGGAAACGTAAAAACAGAGCGCGGGATAATAAACAAGCCGATCGGGAGAAGCCCGAAAGATTTTCGTAGGTATCTGTCCGGACGAGGAGCCAGAGGAGAAATGCGCGACGCGGTTACCGAGTACAGAGTACTAAAAAGATTTGAAGCTCCGTATGTTCAAAATTTTTCCCGCTCCTCCCTTCCTCGGGTACGAGGCGGGATCCACGCGGATAAAAATTTTAAACATACTGTGCCTTTTAGCTATTTGGAAATTCGCCCTAAGACCGGCCGGACGCACCAGATTCGCGTACATATGAAATTTTTAAATCATCCTATTGCGGGCGATGCGCTTTATAACCCAGGAGCTAAAACGCCCAAAGGATTGAAACGCATGGCTCTCCACGCCAAATCCATAGAATTTAAGAACCTGAAAGGAGAGGTAGTAAAAGTAGAATCCAAGTTACCAAAAGAGTTTGGAAAAGTAGTGGTGTAATACATGTTGTTAAAATCCGCATATGCGAGAATTAACAACACTTAAAATTTTGACCAGATAGTTTCAAAAAGAAGTTTTTGAGTTTTAGTAATTTCTTCTCCTTCAATAACGGTGGTAAAGAGGTTTTTATTCATCGAGAAAAAAAATACTTTATTCCCGATAATTAATTGATCAGTCATTCCACCCTCGGAACTTATATATTTTAATTTATGATTTGGCTTCACGCGGTTTTGCATTTCCTCTACCCACAGCCTGCTTTGTTCTCCGCCAAATATCAACTCACGAACTTTATATCTTTTGAGTTTTCGGAGTAGCGCACTATATTCCCGCAAGACTTCAGGAAACTTCTCAATCAACACCGATATATTACCGATCCAGAGGCCTTCGTTCTTTTCTTCGGACAGAAGAACGAATGCTTCTTCATATGCGGTGCGTATTCCTTCTATCCCTTCAAACATCTGCACTGTCGGTTTTTCTGCAGTATTACGTAAGGCGATAAGCTTCGGTACTAGTTTTTCTGCTTGCTCATTTCTGAATCGTGTCATCTCTATCAATCGTCGCGGGTGGGTGGCGGAGTAGAATTTTTTCTTGCCTTTTGTTATTTCCGAGCAAAGGCCGAGAATTATCAGTTCGTCGATGATCAGGTAAACTGTAGGACGCTTCAGGTTCGCCTTGCGAGCGATTGCCGTCATGGGGGATTCCCCAAGCCTGAGGAGTGATAAATAAATCTTCGCCTGCTTTTCGCTGAGGCCTAGTTGTTTCAAAGTTTGCGTTTCTTCCATAAAGTTAGCATATATTATTTTTTTAAAATGTCAATAAAACTGACGAAAAAATAAGTACATCTGTTATTAAGCCAATAAATTTAAGATTTTTTGTCTTGAAATAGATATTTTGATTGACGTTTTAGTATAAATGTGTTTTTATGTTGCGGGGGGATGAAATGGCAAATATCGCTGCGTTGGGTGTTCTTCTCGCTCTGTTCGCTGGCGGCATAGTCAGGCTAGTGGTTTTTCGCCCGCCGGAAAAGCGACCCGTTAGCCTGATCGCGATGTTAGTGGCGGGAATGGTCGTAAGCGAGTTTCTGTTGCTCGCTCGCTTGTTTCCGCCGTAAACTGAATCTATGGGTAGAGGGCAACCGGTTTCGCTTCGCGGAGCCGGCTTGCCCACACTACTAAAGTTAAACAGTGTATAATATAATTAGTATTAATTTTTTTATTAACTATAAACTTATGAGTAAATATGAAAAATGGGGAGGATTTCAGGGAGTTGCAAAAAGATTTAAGGAACAAACTGGTGAACGGGTTAAATCTGTAACGGGAAAACATATAGTCAGCGGGGCAGCCAGTGGCGTTTCTGGTGGTAAAGACAGGGTACTTACCGACGAAGAAGTAAAAGAAGGTAAACAATATACAGGAGAACGCTCAGAAAAACGAATTGAATTTGCTAAAGTAGCTCTAGATAGAGCACAATTCTTGCTTGCTCATTTTCCTGCTGAAGAAGGATGGCTTCTTCTTGTTAATGATATGGGGAAAAGGAAGGACAGAAACGGGAGAGTATCTCCGGAAATGACTTTTACGAAAGAAGCCTTCGTTGAATCACTTTATGGTGGAAGTTCAGTTGAAAGGCTAGTATTACGTGACCCGAATACTGAAAATGCCAGACATAGCGGTATGAAGTTTTATCGCACGGACGCTCCGGAAGTACTGCATTTAATCACAGAAGAACTACAGAGATCTCCTAACACAGACTTCTATAAAAGTGATTTGACTGGAGAGGACCAACACAAGTTTTTACGCGTTAACGAGGAGCGGCTAGCTTTTCTCGAAAAAGCCCAAGAAGCCCAAAATTATAATGTGGGCGACCTAAGCTATCTTCGTCGAGCAATATACAAAGAAAATGAAAAGACTGAATAATATATTTGGGTTATAATATATAGATGGAAAGCCAAGCTTGTCAGAATTGCAAAAAGAATTAATAAAATAAAAATATTAATGTGACCCCCGCCGAAGAAGCAAAAAGAATAGAGGAAATATACAACGAGGCTATAGTTAAACTTGATGTGCTGGCGCAAGAGCGGGAAAAATTAATAAAAGAACGGGAGAATATTATTCATGGATATATAAAAGAACTGGAAGATAAAAAAGTAGCAGCAATTCGAAAGTCTCTTGGATTGTAAACATAAAAATAAAATATGGATAAAAAATTCGAAAATATGCACAAAAAGGTTGAGAGGGTAAAACGTCTTGAAGAAGAAGCCCGTAAGTCCCCTAATCCCTTATTCAATCCGGCACATTCTGAGCTTAAAAGGCTCATGGTGCATGACGACGAACTTTCCCACGAGGCTAGAGCAGCACTTTATAGGTTAATGGATAAACAGAGAATAATCATCCAAAGAAAAATAAGAGATGGAGATGGAGGAACCGGAGAATTAAATGGCAGTCGGCTCCCAAAAGACCGCATTGTTTCTATTAATCAAAAAATAAAAACTAAAAATAAAGAAATAGGACAAGTCGTAAAAAACGCAGAAGCTGAAATTAGGAACGTTGAAGCTCCTCTGCCTAGGCCTAAAGATGAAGCATCTAAAAAAGAAAAAATAAAATTGGGCGCGATTGTATCAATACGAGATCAACTGAGGGAAATACAAAGAAATGGATTTAATTCCAGAAGGCAAAGGGAACTCACATTAGTCGCTTTAAGTTACGTTGATTTTTGTAATGAGAGTGGAGGTGAGATGGATGCTCATGTAGAAGGAAAATTAGAGGAATTGCTTAAGCTTATTAAAGGTGATAGTGATAATTATGGAGATATTATGAATGCTGCTAAAAGCCTAGATAAAATTCTTGAAGAAGATGAGAATAAAATACGGAGTAAAACAAAAGAAATAGCCGCGTAAACAATTTGCGATTGTCTAAGAAATAAAAATGAGAAATTATGATATTATGAATTTATGGAAACTCGAACTTGCCAGAATTGCCGTAAAAGTTTCACTATAGAAACAGAGGACTTTAATTATTACGAAAAAATAAAAGTTCCGCCGCCCTCCTGGTGTCCGGAGTGCCGTATGATTCGGCGCCTTTCCTTTATTAACCTTTGGAGTTTATATTGGAGAAACTGCGATAAGTGTGGAGAGCGAACCATGTCAATATATTCTCCAAATGACCAGATAAAAGTTTTTTGCAACAAGTGCTGGTGGGCAGACGATTGGGACGGAACTGAATATGGTATGGAGTACGACCCATCTCGTCCTTTTCTGGAACAAGTAAAAGAGCTGGGATTAAAAACTCCTCATGCGGCGCTTGAAACGTTATATACAAGCTTAAAGAATTCGGATTATTCCAATGCTCTGGCTTGGTGCAAAGACTGCTACCAAATTTTCTGGGCGGATTACTGTGAGGGAGTATTCTTTTCTTCATTTCTTAATAATTTGAAATTCAGCATGGATTGTATAAGGGGTTGGACTTCAGAGTTGTGCTACGAATCTATCGGTTTTGAAAAAAATTACAGAACATTTTTTTCAGATGAAACAGACGCCTGTGTAGATGTGTGGTTTTCTCGTGATTGTCATAGTTGTACTAATTGTGTAGGTTGTGTAAATCTAAGGGGAGCATCAAATTGTATTTTCAATGTTCAGTATTCCAAAGAAGACTATGAATTAAAAATAAAAGAAATGAAATTGGACTCTTGGGCCGGTTTGCGAGAGGTAGAGAATAAAGCTTACGAATTTTGGCTGACTAAACCGTATAGGGAATATCATGGTCATACTCTTAATCTAAATGTGACAGGTGAATATACCTTTCGCTCAAAGAACTCAAAAGAAGGATATATTGTAAATTACGCAGAAAATTGCAAATGGTGTCAGTTTATTACCGTAACATCCGCTAAAGATTGCCGAGATTATTCTGGGTGGGGAAATGGAGCTGAGCTCATATATGAAAGTGCGACGGTAGGAGAAAATGTGAATAATGTAAAATTTTCTTTTTACTGTATGTCCGACATTGTGAACTTAGAATATTGCTTTTGGAATACTTCGGCAAAAAATAATTTCGGCTGCGTGAATTTGAAACGCAAAAATTATTGTATCTTGAATAAAGAATACTCGAAAGAAGAATTCGAAATACTCAAAACACAAGTAATCGAAGACATGAAAAATAATCCATACGTAGATAAACTCGGCCGCAAATTTCCGTATGGCGAATTTTTCCCTCCTGAGATGAGTAGATTTGCCTATAACAAGTCAAATGCAATGCGGTTTTTCCCAAAAAAGAAAGAAGAAGCACTCGCTATGGGTTATGGCTGGGATGATTACGAAAATCCTACAGTGCCGTTTACTATAAAATCCGAAAACTTACCGGAAACCACAAAAGAAACCACAGATGAAATTTTAAAAGAAGTTATTGAATGCGCAAACTGCGCCCGCTCTTATAAAATAGTACAAGGCGAACTTAATCTGCTTCGCAAAATGGGCCTGCCTGTTCCACACGAATGCCCTAAATGTCGCGAAAATAAAAGATTTGACCGCATGACCAAGCCAAAGCTATACAACAGAATATGCATGAAGTGTAATGCAAATATTTACACTCCATATGCGCCAGAGAGCCCAAACATTGTTTACTGCGTGAAATGCTATCAGGCCGAGTTTGCCTAAAAAATCCTTTTATGTTAAAGTGTTTTCACTATGGCAGGAAATAAAATCAATAAAATAAAGTTCAGCCCGGTAGATATTGAGGAGCGAAAGAAGCTCGATTTCAAGGCTGGCGATACGATAAATGTATCATCTAAAATTTTGGATGAAAAAGGCAAATACAGACTTCAGGCTTTTGAGGGCATAGTTTTGGCAAGAAAGCACGGCAAGGAAGCCGGGGCGACTTTTACAGTAAGGAAAGTGGCAAGCGGAGTGGGGGTTGAAAGAATTTTCCCTCTATATTCTCCGATGATAGGAAAAATTGAAATCACGAAGCGAGCCCGAGCCCGCAGGTCAAAACTATACTATATCCGCACTAAAGCGGTCAAAGACGTCCGCAGAAAGATGCGCTCGGTTACCCTAGAAGACGAAATTCCTGAAGTCACGGAAAAGGCTGCAGAATAATTTTTCTGCTATAATTCTATTACGCGCGGGTGGAGAAACAGTAGACTCGCCAGCTTGAGGTGTTGGTGCCCGTTAAGGGCGTGGAGGTGCGAATCCTCTCCCGCGCACAAATAAAATTTATGGATAACGGAAGAATTCCAACAGAAGAGGAACTAAAGAGAAAACTTACTCCCGAGCAGTACCGCGTGCTTCGTGAAAAGGGGACGGAAGCGCCCGGAAGCGGAAAGTATTTGCATGAAAAAAGAGAAGGAACTTATACCTGTGTTGTTTGCGGCAACATGCTTTTTCCTTCCGGTACTAAATTTGACTCTGGCACAGGATGGCCTTCCTTTGACAAAGCTATACCCGGGGCGGTAAAAGAAATAGAGGATAAGTCCCATGGCATGGCTCGCACCGAAGTTGTTTGCGCAAACTGCGGTTCACATTTGGGGCATGTTTTTGATGACGGACCGACCGAGACTAAAAAAAGATATTGCCTGAATTCAGTCTGCCTTGATTTAAAGGACAATTCTTAAAACTAACCTTTTTTGTAGGTACGGATTTTTTGAAGCTTAAAAAATTCTGAAATTGGCTCGCCGTCGCTTCCCAAACCCCTAAAAAAGTTTGTTTTAAGAATTTTAGGAAATGTGCTATAAATAAAGTTCATGGTGCCTATGGTGTAATGGTTAGCACTAGAGCTTGTGGAGCTCTTAGTCAGGGTTCGAATCCCTGTAGGCACCCAAAGAGAATTTTTTGGGTGCCTAAGTACGCAAACTTCTTTGCGTATGGCAGGGGTGAGAAAAGCTTTTCGCTATGTATGAGGAAATTATTCAGAATACATCGAAAAGGTATACTGATCCTGTAAGGATCGAAATTCCCTGTAGGCACCCATTGGGTCAGATTAAAAATTATCTCAAAATCCTTGACTATTACCCTATCTCCGCTAGAGTTGATATATGAAATATATATTCGCCATTATTGGGAGCGTTGTCTTAGCGGTAAGCCTAGTCTCGCTGGGATTTACTTTTAAGCAGGTAAACCAGGAAGAGGCTACGCTTCAAACCAACCTGGAACAGAGGGCTTCTCTTTTGTCGGATAGCCTGAAGGAATCTGTTGAACCCTACTACTTTAATAATACCCAACCTTCGTTTTACGTTTCCATACAAAAAATTGTAGAGAAATTTGCCAACCGGGAAAGGTTGGCCGGCATCGCTCTTTACGATAACAAAGGAACACTCATCGCAAGCTCTGCGGGATTGCCGAGAACTATCATTGACAACTCGAAAATAGTGGCGGACGTGATGGATAGCGATAATAAAAAGAGTGATTTTTTTGACGCGGATGGAGAAAAAAGATACGTGAGGATTGATCCACTGCATAACGGGGATAGTATAGTCGGTGCGCTGATGATTGTGCAAAACGCCGGATACATCGATACCGGGATTGCGCAGATATGGAAAAATAGCTTACTACGATTGTTTACGCAAGTAGTCCTTTTCTCCGTTGCAATCTTTCTCTTGTTGAGATTTTTTGTTTTGCGGCAGGTTGTTCGCCTAGTGGAGTCGGTAAAAAAATTACGTACCGGAGAAACAAAGGGGGATTTTAATGACAAAGATAAATATTCCTTTTTCTCCCCACTCGCAACAGAGATTACCCATATGAGTAGAAGCCTGTCTCAGGCTCGGATATCCGCGCAGGAAGAGGCGCGCATGCGTTTAGAAAAAATTGACAGTCCCTGGACCGCGGAACGTCTATCTGAGTTCATTAAAGCCTCCTTGAAAAACAGGCCGATATTTGTGGTATCGAACCGCGAACCATACGAGCATTACGCTTCAAAAGGAAAAATTAATTTCAGAGTACCAGCCGGCGGGGTAGTGACCGCGATTGAGCCCGTAATGAAAGCTTGCAACGGTACCTGGATTGCCTGGGGAAGCGGAGACGCCGACAAATCGGCTACGGACGAAAACAGCAGAGTTAAGGTGCCTCCCCTGGAACCTAAGTACATCCTGAAAAGAGTATGGCTTACAGATGAGGAAATAGATGGATACTACAACGGCTTTTCGAACGAAGCGATGTACCCGCTGTGTCTTATGGCTCATACCCGGCCACTATTCAGAAAAGAGGATTGGCATGAATATAAAAAGGTAAACGGCATTTTTGCCAGGAGCGTTCTCGAAGAGATAAAGAATGTGCAGAACCCAATTATTTTAATTCAGGATTACCATTTGGCTTTATTGCCACAAATGATAAAAGCAAGCCGTCCTGATGCTCAAATTGGGATATTTTGGCATATTCCATGGCCTAGCCCCGAAGCGTTTAGTGTTTGCCCTTGGCGCAAGGAAATATTACAAGGAATGCTGGGAGCCGATATTGTCGGCTTTCATGTTCAGCAGTTCTGTAATAACTTTATAGAAACTGTGGGCAAAGAGTTAGAGTCTCTTTCTGACCTTGAGCAATTTTCAGTAACATATCAAAACCACATAAGTTACATTAAATCTTTTCCAATCAGCATTGCTTTTACAGGAAGTAACGATGACACAAAAGACTATGCAGCCGAGGGGAAAAAATTTCTTGAGGTACTTGGAGTACGTACAAAGTATTTGGGATTAGGCGTAGACCGGCTAGACTACGCGAAAGGCATACTTGAAAGGTTTAAGGCCATAGAGTTTTTCCTCGACACCTACCCTACGTATAAAGAAAAATTTACATTTTTACAAATAGCATCACCTAGCCGCGAGAGTGTGCCAAAATACAAACAATTTAGTGAAGACGTAACCAAAGAAGCAGAAAGAATAAACAATAAATTTAAGAAAAAGAATTGGCAGCCTATTGTTCTTATAAAGGAACATCACTCTCACGAAGAACTTTTGCCCCTATTCAAAATGGCGGACTTGTGCATGATAACATCCTTGCACGACGGCATGAACCTGGTGGCAAAAGAATACGTGGCGGCACGAGACAAGGAAAATGGAGTTTTGGTGCTTAGTAAGTTTACGGGGGCGGTCCGGGATCTCAAGGGCGCGCTGGTTGTAAATCCTTACAGCGCCGAAGAAACATCCGAGTCTATCTATGTAGCCCTAAATATGCCGCTTTCCGAGCAGAAGAAGCGGATGAAAAAAATGAGAGAATCAATCAAGAATTATAATATTTACCGCTGGTCCGCAGAATTCATCAAAGCGGTTACGAGCTTAAGCTAAATGAAATATGTTTTTGAGGACATTTCCAATATAGAAAGTATTATCACGAAGAAGAGTCTGGTTTTACTGCTTGATTTTGATCTTACGCTCTCACCGCTTGCCAAAAATCCAATAGAGGCATTCTTGCCTGAATCTACCAAAAATCTCCTTAAACAAGTTCTCAAGAATATTCCGGTTATTATCGTAACCGGCAGAAAACTTGACGATATAAGAAAAAGAGTAAATATCCGTGGGATGTCTTATGTAGGGAACCATGGGTTGGAGTATTTTTTTAACAAAAAAATTGAAGTTCTACCCGTATCCACTAGTGCAAAAAAAGCCCTAAGAAAATTAAAAAATAAATTAGTGGAAAAATGCAAGGGATATGATGAGATTATCCTCGAGGATAAAAAATATTCATTATCTTTAGGATATCGGCTGGTAAAATCTCACAAGAGCAACTCCCTGGAGAGGGTTTTTAGAAATATACAAAATGAAATAAAAAAAGATTGTCTGCTGGAAACTCGCCTGGATAAAAAAACTTTTGAAATTCGCCCTAAAACGAACATAAACAAAGGAACCGCTTGTAGCCGAATGTTGAAAATTATTCGAGATAAGCTAAAAAAGAAAATAACCCCCTTATACATAGGAGATAGCGAGACGGATGAAGATGCCTTTAAAATTCTAAAGAAAACTGGAATTACTGTGCGTGTGGGGAAAAACACTAAAAGCCAAGCCGAGTGGTATTTACAGAATCAAAAAGAAGTTAATTATTTTCTAGAATGGGTATTATCTGCTGTAAAGTAATACAGTCCGAAATTGACCAAATGAAAGGCATACTGAATAGGCTGGAAAAATAATGCTTGGAGACTGCTCTAGAAATTATAAAAGATTAATATCAGGCGTTTATAGTCTAGTAGAAATTGAACTGGTATAATCAAGCTATGGCTATGGAAACCAGGAGCTGTCAAAACTGCAAGAAAGACTTTACTGTTGAACCGGATGATTTTGAATTTTACGAGAAAATTAAAGTTCCTCCGCCAACGTTTTGTTTTGACTGCAGGTTAAAAAGAAAGCTGGCTTATATTAACGAGCGGACACTTTTTAAACGTAAATGCGATAGTTGTTCTCAGGACACAATCTCAATGTATTCACCAAAGAGTGAATATAAAGTTTTCTGCACAAAATGCTATAACAACAGAAATGACTGTCGCGAATACGGGAAAGAGTACGATTTTTCTAGGCCGTTTTTCGAGCAATTTAACGAACTTCTTAAAAAAGTACCGCGCTTGCATTTAATGCATAAAAATAATAATGCGGAGAGATGCGAATATGCCAATTATACATATAAAAGTCGCAATGTTTATCTTTCTTTTGCCGTGGTCAGGTCTGAGGACGTTTATTATTGTAAACAGGTCCAAGGAGGCAATAAAATCTGCGTGGATAGCTATAATGCAAAAGACAGCGAGAGAGTTTATGAGCTTGTTGATGGTTCCAGAGATTATAATTCCCAATTCCTTATCCGCTCTTCAAGGTGCATAGACAGCGCATTCCTATTTGATTGCAGGGAATGTAATAATTGTTTTATGTCTTCTAACCTGCGCAACAAAAGTTATGTATTTAAAAATAAACAACTTTCACGAGCCGAATATTTTGAGGCAATAAAAGATTTTCTTCTTGATTCCTATAAAGTTCAGCAAAAATTAAAGAAAGAATTTTTTGAACTGGCAAAAAACTCAATACGTCTTCCTGCTTTCGTAAAAAATGTTGAAAATGTCAGCGGAGACTTTATCGGAAATTCTAAAAATGCGCATTACTGTTTCGGTAACATCGATACAGAAAATTCAAAATTCATCGTTTTTGGAGTAAATACTATAAGAGATTGCTATGACCTTGTTTTTGGAGGCAGAAACGAGTTAGTTTATGAGGTTGCCGGAGGAGGAACAGCAAACAATAGCGATTCTTTTTGCATTGATATAGGCAGCAGCTATGATATAAACTATTGTATTTCCTGCAATGATGACAAAAACCTATTTGGCTGCGTCGGCATAGATAAAAAGCAATATTGCATTTTAAACAAACAATACACTAAAAAAGATTACGAAAAAATAATTCCAAAAATTATTGAACACATGAATTCCATGCCCTATATAGATAAAAAGGGAAGGGTGTATCGATATGGTGAATTTTTCCCTACTGAACTTTCCCCTTTTGCTTACAACGAATCTCTGGCGTACGAGGAATATGCCATGGAAAAGGGAGAAGTAGCGGAAGAAGGATACGAATGGCGCGATTTGGAAGAAAAATATTACGAAACTTCAATTACCAGCGATAAATTGCCCGATAGTATAAAAGAAGTTGATGACAATATATTGAATGAAATAATAGCTTGTCCGAATAAGGGGAAGATAGAAACTAAATGCACTTTTGGATACAAGATTAATTCCGATGAACTGCGCTTTTATAGATTAATGAAAATCCCTCTTCCTCGCTATTGCCCAAATTGTAGGTACTACGAACGTCGAAGGTGGGTTAACCCGTTTAAACTTTGGCATCGTTTGTGCATGTGTAATAAAGACCACCCGAACCATACAGGAAAATGCCTGAATGAATTTGAAACAAGCTATGCCCCTGAAAGACCGGAAATAGTCTTTTGCGAAAAATGCTATCAGCAGGAAGTTTATTAAATGCGTGGAAACTGACTCTTTTTAAATATATGTTATATAATGAAGGAATGAAGCAAGAATCTTTTCCGCCACTTGAAACCGAAGAGCTTTCTCTTAGGCTCATGAATTATGACGACATTTTTTCGGACTTTGATTTCAGACCTTACTCCAAGCGGGCGCTTTCCATAGACTTTTTAGACGAAATGAAAAGAGCCGTGTTTGACCGGAAAGACGGAGGCGTGGAACTGGTTTTGCATATGCCTGAGAAAGAACGGAACGAATCGCACGAAGCTACTATCAGGGAGCGCATAGCCGCCCACTTTAAGAAATATTACCTGCTACATCTGGAACAAAAACGCCGGGTTCTTAAGCTCGGAATAGTTATGGTAATCCTGGGCGTAATTTCGATGATAGCGGCCACTTTTATAATATTCGAGGACCCGGCGCGAAACCTCTTTCTATCCTTCCTCGTGGTGTTTCTCGAGCCGGCGGCCTGGTTCCTGCTTTGGGAGGGGATGGATCAGATTATATTCAACTCGAAAAAAATAAATCCGGAGCTGGATTTTTACAGAAAAATGTCTCATCCCCACGGAGGCGTGCACTTCAGGTCATATTAAATATTTCATAGAAAGATTTTGTCAACATAGTGTTGTTAGTTATTAAGAAATCACCTCATCCGTAGGCACAATACGGCTATGGATTTTATTTTTTGTAGGCAAACCTGTCAGAAGCAAGTACCCCTGCCACTTTTTACCTACTGCCAATTCAAGATGAAGTAAGTCAACAAGATGTGGCTCGTTCTTTACTTTGTGTAAATTGTATTTTCCTTTAGCCAGTATGTATTCTTGGTTGTGGGGATGTTTGGAAAATGTGAGCAAATCCCCGATATTTTTTGCATAGGTCCATATATAGGCCTGATTTTCCAAGTATAGAATTTTTTGGTGATTTTTGCCGGTGATAAGTCTATAAGATCCGCTTGTAATTAATTTAATCATAATTTTTTCTTAACGCGTTAATTGATAGCCACTAAAATAGCGGGGCTGTTGTGTCTAAAATAAAGTCCGCCCCAATGTATTTTACGCATAAACCATCATCCGTCTGGCTAATTGCGCCTTTTGGATATTTAACGCGCGAGCTCTTCTTTGCGCAAGAGTTGGTTTTTCGCTTTCCGGCACATTTTTTCTTGGATGCGCAGAGAAGATGTCTCCCTTTATATGGGTTATTTTTCCCCGTACCTGTTTCAAGAAACTGTGTACCTTGTCATCATCAACTACTAAGGTGTTGCCTGACACATGGGCTTTTCTTTTATTTACCAGCCAAGCCACTGTATCCCAGCTTCCACTCGAACGTCTTCCGGCCACCCGCTCGAGTTCGCCTTTACGGCCGACATCCTGTACCCGGAAAGAAGTAAATTCTCTCTTTGGTCGGACTTCTACTCGATAGAACATCCCCTTGCCCGTACTGCCCGGGCGCTGTCTCATCCGCCCTTCGGGCTGAGAGAGAGAATGTTGCCTGTGTGTCATTTTTTTCCAAACGTCCTGCGCTTTTTTTATGTTCTTTTTTGCCGCAATTTTTTGTTTTGACGTAATCATGGCTTTTATAAGAGGGTCATGTTATCTTCCACGCTCGTGACTCCAGGAGCGCTCCAGGCCGCTCTCTCGACTTCATTCATTTCACTCCAAGTTCTTACCTTACCCTTCAGGATTACCTTGCTTCCTTCGGCCTCGACTTGTATCCTGTCAGCCTCCACATCGGCACTTCGCTCCAGAGCCTCTTTTATCTTACCTTTTACGACATCGGTCTTTACCCTAGGCTTGATGGTAACTAAGTTCGCTATGCCCACTACTCCCGTAATTTCACCAACGACCTGCTTAGCCTGGTCTTTCTGAAATTCCCAATTTAATTCTCCTTCAAGCGTTACCCATCCGTCTTCCACCTTTACTTTTATTTTCTCGTCTGGAATGCTGGTGTTCCACTTGAGCGCCCTGACAATAGCGTCGGCGATTTCTGAATCAGTACGCTTGCCGTGGGAGGGGATCTTTACCACCAACTCCTCAGCTATCCCCTTTACTTCTTTTATTCTTTTTGCCGCTTTTTCAGCCGCGAGCTTTTTCGCGTAGCTTGTAATCTGTCCGGATAAAGTGACTATGCCATTCCTGACCGCCACGCCGATTTCCGAGGAGTCAATCTCTGGATCCCACTCCAGTTCGTCCATGACATCTTGTTGTATTTGTTTGTCTGTTTTCATAAATTTTTATTAGTTAGTAATATTAATTTTCATGAGGAATTTATTTTTACTTTCCTCTTTTTGCGTACGGAATACATCATCGCGTTTTTAACTATCCCCTCTAGCCGGGGCGGTCTCGTGAGATGATTTTCCTCGCGCAAAAGTTTCCTTTTGTCCTTTATGTTTTTTTTCATTTAACTAAGCGTGCGATATTTTTACGTCTCCAGTCTCGTTAAGCCCGGTATAAAGGGCTGGAGCGAATAAAATAAGAGCGTAGCTTAGCCAATACTCCCACGAGCTAAATAAAGCTGTGTTGAATTGTATTGTAATTAGTACGTCAAGAACTACTCCAACGATTACCCATGCTGCTCCATAGCCAAACGCCTGAAACATGTTTCCTGGTTTTGTATTTACGGCAAATAGATAAGACAGAACTCCTGCCGCAAGCACCACTATGATTTTTGAAATTAAAGTATCATACAGCGCGTAACCTGCCAAGAGAGACACGAGGGCAAACATTATAGCCCAAACTAGAGCGCCATAACCAACAGTTTTATTCCAGTTAAATTTTTCCATAAAATATTCTTAAGTTAGTAAGCGAACAACCACTTATTAAAATTGATAATATCGACCTCCATCTTTTTTATACCGCCTTATCGGGAGAAGTCAGCTATTTTTAGCAGTAATTTTTTACATAACATTGATGAAATATTTTGTAAAGAATACAAAAAATACGCCTTATGTTTTAAGGGTAAAAAGTCAGAATATTTTTTATCTTCTCAAGTCTACGTTTATTCACTTCAACAAAAATGTTGTTGTTTTATTCACTTGCCCTTTCCCACAGGTCTTCAAAGAATACTTTCATCATGCGCGTTGTCGCGGGGTCTTCAATGACGACTCCTGTCGGCTGGCGTTCGTTTAAACTGACAATCGCCACGTTGTCGTTAAAGATGAAAAGCGCGTCTTCGATAATCATGCTCTCAGGGAGAAATTTGGTTTGGCGCAGTTCTTTCGAGTCCCTGTTTTTCAGCTTCAGGGTGCTCGGAGTTCTCGGTACCAGCATGCGCATATTCAGAAAATATTTTACCCGTAAGTTTATAAAGTCATTCAGGTAATCTTGACCCAGCATTTTGCTCCAGGCTTCCCAGGGGATTATGGCTCTTATATGGCGTTTTTTTTCTAACATATTCTTGTGGATTAGTTTTATTTCATCAGCCCCGATAAACACTTCTACTTCAGGTTTACCTTTTATTCTTTCTTTTGATTTTATCTTTTCCAGCACAGAACTCAGCCCCGCCTCTTTTTCTTTTAAGATTTGCATAAGTTTCTGGGGATGCTCCGCGGTCCAGTATTTCCTGTGTTTGCGGCTGTAAAAATTCATAAGCCCGTCTTTATGGAGTCTTTCTATGGCTATTTGGGCGCTGGAAAGGGGCAACTTGGCTTTAACTGCGATTCCAGATGCCGTTGACTCTACTTCCTCCAGTGCGGCCAAATAAATTTTGACCTCGTTCGGTCGGTAACCAAGTTTTTCAATTACGGCGGAAATATTCATAAGTATATTAATTATACTCCTCTCCGCGCTAAAAGAAGACTAAACCTATGTCTCTCACAAAGCTATGTAAAATGGGCTAATGGCTAAGTTTTCTCCGTATTTTATCTTCAATCCTGTCAAAAAATTTAATAGTCTTTTTACCGTGTTGCCTAATCACATATTAAAAGGGTAGAATGATTTTCATAATGCTGGCAGATGAGAATTTAATAAAAATTCTAAAAAATAACGGGGTGGCGGTCATTCCCACGGATACCGTCTACGGCCTAGTCGGCAGCGCTCTCAGCTTGCCTGTGGTTAACCGCATTTATTCTTTGCGGAGGCGCAACCCCGAAAAACCGTGCATCATTTTGATTGGAGAGCCCGAGGAAATTAAAAAGTTCTCCATAATCCTGTCAACAGAGCAGGGAAAAAAGATCGGTGAGTATTGGCCGGGGGCCGTAAGCATTGTCTTTGATTGTGAGGATGAAAATTTTTCGTATCTGTACCGCGGGACAAAAACTTTGGCATTCAGGATTCCAGCGCAAGAAAAACTCCGCGATATGCTAACCGAAACGGGGCCGCTCATTGCTCCTTCTGCCAATCCTGAAGGATTACCCGTTGCGCAAAATATCACCGAAGCGGAAGCGTATTTCGGAGACTCTGTTGACCTCTATATAGATGGGGGAGAGCTCACAGGCAAGGCGTCCAAAGTTATAAAATTGCATAAAGATGGCTCTGTCAGTATACTTAGGGAGTAACATCGCGTTTGATTGGCTTATGTGGCATGACCCCGCAGAATAAAAAGTATGTCGAAAAATCACACATCATTTTTAACAGAACTCTTTGGCGAACATGAAGAGACGCGAAAAAGAATATTTCGCAGTATTAAGGCCAAAGCTGACGCCAAGAGGACGCTAATGGAAAAGATGGCGGACTTCATGACATCTAAATTTGGCAGTCATACTTTTTTAGTATTCAACATAATCGTATTTGCCGGCTGGGTTCTTATCAATACTGGACAAATAAGCGCAATCGCTGTTTTTGACCCTTTCCCTTTCAATTTGCTTACTACCGTAGTATCGCTTGAGGCGATTATGCTCGCGATTTTCGTGCTCATATCCCAAAATAGAACGGCAAAGGTTGACGACTTGCGCGAAGAAACGCACCTACAACTTAACCTTATTTCTGAAAAAGAAGTTACCAAGCTTATAAAAATGATGGCACTACTCCTCGAAAAACAAGGCATAGATTTATCACAAGACCCAGAATTGCACAAAATGGTACGTCCGTTTAACGAGAGAGATATAGAAAAAATGCTGGAGAAGGAAATTTTATAAATTTGTAATTAAATGGAAATAAAACAAGATTATAACTTATCCAAATTAAACACGTTTGGCGTTGATGTGAGCGCTAAATTCTTCGCGGCGCTGGAAAAGGAAAAAGATATTGCAGAGCTTTTTCAGTTGCCCGAATTCAGGGAAAACAAAAAAATATTTCTTGGAGGCGGAAGCAACGTTCTTTTTACCAAGGATTTTGAAGGGATAGTCGTCCTGAATAAATTAAAAGGAATGGAGATAGTGGAAGAAGACCAGGAAACAGCCACCGTGCGGTCCATGGGAGGAGAAATATGGCACAATATGGTAATCTTCGCGGTCAGTCGCGGGCTTTGGGGCATTGAAAATCTTTCCCTGATTCCCGGCACGGCCGGCGCAGCGCCGATGCAAAATATAGGCGCCTACGGAGCAGAGCTAAAAAATACGCTTTTAAATGTCGAGGCTTACGAAATTGAAACCGGAGAGAAAAAAATCTTCCAAAAAGAAGAGTGCGAGTTAGGGTACCGAGACAGTATTTTTAAAAATAAAGTAAAAGGAAAATATTTTATTTCAGCAGTAACATTGAGGCTAAGCAAGAGAGAAAATAAAAACTTATCATATAGAATATTAACGGATTATCTGGAACAAAATAAAATTAAAGTAAACGGCCCGAAGGACATCAGCGACGCGGTTGCCGCCATCCGCATGAGCAAATTGCCGGACCCGAAAGTTATCGGCAACGCCGGCAGTTTTTTTAAAAATGTATTCGTTCCCGAAGCACAATTTAAAAAATTACTGGAAGCATACCCCGATATGCCGCATTTTGAGGAAGACGGGATAATTAAAATTCCTTCCGGGTGGCTTATCGAAAAATGCGGATGGAAAGGATTCCGGGAGGGTGAGGTAGGAGTTCATTCCAGGCAGGCTCTCGTCCTCGTAAACCATGGGAAGGCTACGGGAGCCGATTTAATAGACCTTGCTCATAAAATTATAGCGTCGGTCAAAGAAAAATTTGGACTTGAATTGTCGCCCGAGGTCAATATTGTGTAAAAAATTATATCGTCTATAATTGGGGTATTATGGAAAATAAAAATAGCATGAATATGGTTTTGGCGGTGGTTATCTGCCTGGCGGTGGCAGGAGCTTTGGTTTTTATCAGCATAAATAAAAAAACAAGTATGAATCTAAATGACACTAGCGGCAATGTAACAGATACCCCGGCTCCATCCGCGGATGTGGCAAAAACAGGCGACATGGTGGCGATGAATTACACCGGCCGTCTGGAAAACGGCACGGTTTTTGACTCCAATGTCGACCCGAAGTTTGAGCACGTCGAGCCTTTTGTGTTTACTTTAGGCGCAGGCCAGGTGATTGCCGGGTGGGACAAGGGGATTGTCGGAATGAAAATAGGAGAGAAAAAGACGCTTACCATAGCACCGGAGGATGCGTATGGAGCTCAAGGCCGTCCGCCGGTTATTCCCCCGAACTCCACTTTGATTTTTGAAGTCGAACTTATTGGAATTAATAAATAAAAAAATTATGGAAATTTTAGAACAAGATAAAAAAAGAATAGGGCAGGCATTATTTGTTTTCCTTATAATACTGTGCGCATATTTTGCCGTTAGAGTATTCTCTGAGGTTAAAATGGTCAGCCTGTTCGACGAGAGCGCTGAGCCGGCAACCGTCTCCTTTTCGGGACACGGGGAAGTTACCGCCGTTCCGGACATTGCTAATATATACTTCACTATCAGCAAAGACGCGGCAACAGTCAAAGAAGCCCAGGCTTCCGTGGCGGCAGTCGAGAAAAAAGCGTTGGATATTTTAAAGGCTAAAAAAATTGAAGACAAAGATATTAAAACTACGGATGCTTCTTTCAGTCCTAAGTATGAATATAAAACAGCTATTTGCCCCCAGCCTGCGGACGGAGCTTCCAGTTATTATTGCGGCGGAGGAAAGCAGGTAATTGTGGGATATACGGCAAGCGAAAGCATCAATGTAAAAGTCAGAAACACGGATGATGCGGCAACCATAATGCAAGAACTTGGAGCTACCGGAGTTTCCAATTTGAACGGCCCCAGCTTCGCAGTAGACAATGAAGACGGGCTCAAGGCGGAAGCCAGGAAAAAGGCGATAGACGACGCGAAAATGAAAGCCGAATCTTTAGCCAAAGATCTTGGCGTAAAGCTTGGTAAAATCAGAGGGTTCAGCGAGCCGGAGAATTATCCGATATACGCTGGCAAGGCGGAAATGATGTCTTTGGATTCCGTGCGTAATGCTGCAGCGCCAGCTCAACTGCCGAAAGGAGAGAATATAATAAGCTCTGACGTTACCATAACTTACGAACTCAAATAAATAACCCATATACGAGAACGGATTGACTACGTCCGATAAAAAGAGTAGTATTAAAAGAGCCCTGCGAGGGGCTTTTTTAAGAGACTAAAAGGGTAGCGTCGCGCCGGTCGTGTTTTAAAGGAGAACACGACATAATTCAGCAGAATTAACCTGAGCGACGTGATTCCGCAAAATCAATGTCAAAAATCACCGAATATTTTAAAGAAACAAGGGCAGAGCTAAAGCATGTAATTTGGCCGTCTAGAAACCAGACTTTTTACTATACACTGGTGGTAATAATTTTGTCGGTAGCCATCGCTTACTATTTAGGCCTCTTTGATTTCATTTTTTCCAAAGGATTACAGAAGGTAGTAGGCTTCTAACCCCAACTTTATTTTACCTGTCCCGTACTAAATTTTCGGGAAAATACTTTATGATAAATGTAATTAGAAAGAAAAATATAAATGAAAATTATTAATAAAAATTTAAAATTTTAGTACTGGGATGTCCAAACAAGAAACACAAGGAGTAAGAAATTGGTATGCCATACACACTTATGCTGGATACGAGAACGTGGTTCTTCGCAATTTAAAGCAGCGTATTGATTCGCTCGGGATGAGTGACAAAATATTCAACGTGATTGTCCCCGTTGAAAAGAAAATAAAAATAAAGGCGGGTAAGCGCGCGGAAGTGGAAGAAAAGATATATCCAGGATATGTCCTTGTGGACATGATTGTTACCGACGATTCTTGGTATGTGGTAAGAAACACGCCTCGGGTTACGGGCTTTGTCGGCGCCGGTGTTAACCCTGTCCCGCTCAAAAAAGAAGAAGTCGACTACCTCTTTAAAAAGATGGATGCCGGCACCCTTAAGCATAATATTGACATGGTTGTCGGGGAGACCGTTTTGATTACGGATGGACCGTTTAAAGAACTTGAGGGAAAAGTAAATTCGGTGGATCAGGATAGAGGGAAGGTAAAGGTGCTTGTTTCCATGTTCGGGCGTGAAACTCCGGTGGAGCTCGATTTCTTGCAAATTAAGAAGATTTAAGCTAATCTATATACTTCAATGGCAAAAAAAATAACAAAAAAAATAAAGTTACAAATTCAAGCCGCCAAGGCAACCCCGGCGCCTCCTTTAGGGCCCGCGCTTGGTCAGGCAGGGATTAACATCGGCGACTTCGTGACGAAATTCAACGCTGCTACCGCCAAGATGGCGGGGGACAAGGTGTCCGTAAATATAGTGGTTTATGAAGACAGAAGCTATGATTTCCTAGTAAAAACTCCTCCGGTTACAGGGCTTATCCTTAAAGCCGCGGGAGTAGAAAAAGGTTCCGGGAAAAACGTAACCACAAAGGCGGGAAAAATTACCCGCTCTCAGGCCATGGAAATAGCTAATAAAAAAAGAGCGGATCTTAACGCTAAAGACGACGAAGGAGCTATCCGCATTGTGGCCGGAAGCGCACGCTCTATGGGCATTGATGTAGTTTAAAACACTAGCAAAATAAATTAATGCAAACGCTTACCAATTTGACTGAAAGAGATTATAAAAAAATCCTTATTTGTCTGACGTTGTATATCACGTCACTTTTCGCTGCAAACACACTCGGATTGAAAACAATGCCTTTTTTGTTCGGTACACATCTTTCCGTGGCGGTTTTTTCTTTTCCGGTCGTATTTATTATGACGGACGTCATTGGCGAGGTATACGGCAAAAAGATGGCGAATAATTTTGTCATTGCCGGTATTCTGAGTATCCTTGTTTTCCTTTTTTACTCCTTTATATCCGGCATTGCGCCGTGGGCAAAGAACAGTTCATGGGCTACGGAATCTTTTAATACTATCTTCGGTCTTTCCGCGCGGTTTTCCATAGCTTCTATTGCCGCTTTCGTTATAGCCGAATATCAGGACGTTGTTTCTTTCTTTTTCCTGAAAAAACAAATT
Source organism: Minisyncoccota bacterium (assembly GCA_036517215.1). Classification (GTDB taxonomy): domain Bacteria; phylum Patescibacteriota; class Minisyncoccia; order Phycocordibacterales; family UBA9973; genus UBA9973. The sequence goes on from DATDXF010000031.1 coordinate 28,214, forward strand.
GGCGAAAAAAAGTTCTGGCTACGTTCCAACCTGTCCAATGTATGGTCCCAGTTTTTTGACAGCGCGATTTTCATACTCATCGCTTTTATCGGCACCGGCAGATACTCGGGTCACGATATGGTACTTATGATAGTAGCCTGGTGGATCTATAAAGTTTTCATGGGATTTCTTTTTACCCCCCTCTCTTACCTCGGGGTTCACATACTGAGGAACTATGGCAACGAAAAAGAGCAAGTCGGCCAAAATTAAATATACGGCCCTGGTTGCAACCAGCATTGACGGCAGGATAGCCGAAGGAGCAAGATCGGGCACAGACTGGACCAGCGCGGAAGACTGGAAATATTTCCAATCCGTACTCTCCAAATCAGACGCGGTAATAGCCGGTTTTAATACATATAAGGTGGCTGAAGCCGGACTTAAAAAGAGAAATACAATAGTTCTGACGTCCAAAGCCGATAAGCTAAAATCACAAGGCTCTGTCATTTTTTTAAATCCCAAAAAAAGTAACTTGAAGAATTTTTTGCAAAGTAAGAATTACAAAAACGTGGCTATTGTTGGCGGCGCCCTGGTTTATAATTTTTGCCTAGAGAATAAAATAATGGACGAGATTTTTGTTACCATTGAGCCGTATATTTTTACTAACGGGGTTCCGATGTTTGCCGGAGCCAAATTCAAAAAACATCAATTTATACTCGTATCCGCAAAAAAACTTAATAAAAAAGGTACATTCTTGTTAAGATATAAAAGAAAGGAAATGTATGGAAATTAAAACTATAAAAACGGGAATATTTAGTCCAAACGAAGACCTTCTCTCGTTCATTTTTAAATATATAAAAAATCTTCCCGATAAATCGGTTCTGGTCGTTACGTCTAAAATAGTGGCATTGGCCGAAGGCAGGATAGAGGAGAAGAAAGGCGAGAGGCAAAAGACAAATTTAATAAGGAAGGAGAGCGACTTTGCCGTAAAGACAAAGGTGGTGTGGATGACGATAAAAGACGGGATGGTGCTTGCGTCTGCCGGCATCGATGAATCAAACGCGGACGGGAAGCTAATTCTTCTGCCGAAAAACAGCTTTAAAACCGCGGAATTGTTGCGGAAAAAAATAATGGCAAAGTTCCGGCTGAAAAACTTAGGCATCATAATAACGGATTCCAGGCTGATGCCGCTCCGCACCGGGTCTTTGGGGATTGCGCTCGGTTTTTCTGTGTTTAAGGCGGTGCGCAATTATGTGGGCAAAAAAGATATTTTTGGCAGAGTTCTAAAAATTTCAAAAGCTAATGTGGTGGACAGCTTAGCCACCTCCGCCGTAGTATGCATGGGGGAAGGGAACGAAAGAATGCCGATTGCAGTTATTTCCGGGGCGCCGGTTGCTTTCAGTAATAAAGTAAAACCAGCTGATATTATAGTTAACGCCAAGGATGATATATATGCACCTCTTTTTAAAAGCTTGCATCTGAAAAGTAAAAAAAAATGAGTAAAAAAAGAAAAACTAAACAATTAGGAGTGCCTTATCTCACGGAACTTATTACCAAGCTTGCGCCAAAGGTGGGGGCAAGGGCTGTTGTTGAGCCAGAGTGGGGAATAGCGGCCCAGATTATATATAAAAACGGAGTGGTAAGGTCCCTCCGGATGTATTCGCTTGACCTGAACCACATAGCGTCTTCCGACATCGCGCGAGACAAAGATTTCGCGAAATTTTTTATGAAAAAACAGGGGTATCCAGTAGCGCCGGGCATAACTGTTTTTAAGGATGACTGGGCTAAGATAGTAAAAAGCAACCGGAACATTTCATTTGCTACTAGGTACGCGAAAAAAACCGGGTATCCGGTTATTATAAAGCCGAACAGTAAAAGCCAGGGGGTAGGGGTGTCTTTGGCTTCGGGCGAAAAAGAACTTAAAAACAGCCTTACCGAGGTATTCAAAGGAGACAGGGTTGCCTTGGTTGAAAAATATTTACCCGGGAAAGATTATCGGATAGTTGTCTTGGACGGAGAAGTAATTTCCGCGTACGAACGCATAGCGCTTTCCGTTACCGGGGACGGAAAATGCTCAGTACTTTCCATGCTTAAGCAAAAACAGAAAAATTTTATTTTAAGTGGCCGGGACACAAGAATCAATCTTGCAGACAGGAGGATAAAAATAAAATTGCGCCAAAACGGATATTCTTTTGCCAGTGTTTTGAAAAAGGGACAAAAGATATTTTTATTGGACAACGCGAATTTATCAACCGGAGGCGACGCGGTGGATGTCACCAATACTCTGCACCCCGGTTTCCGAAAGATTGCCACAAAGCTCACGAAAGGCATGGGGCTACGCATAGCGGGAGTAGATGTAATGGTGACTAAGGGAGACATAACCAAAAATCCAAAGAATTGCAGTTATTACATTATTGAAATAAACGCCGCGCCCGGCTTGGACCACTATGTGACAACAGGGGCAGCTCAAAGAAAAATAGTAGAATCCATGTATTTGAAAATCCTGAAAGCCCTTGGAAAGAAGGATTAGTTGGAGTATATTTAATGGGTGAAATCGCCTCACCGGCGATCCGCCGGAGAGGCGGAAAAGTAGATGTATGAAAAAAACTAAGCAACAAAAGAGGCCTTCCTGGGATGCCTATTTTATAGGCATAGTTGATTCTGTAAGTTCGCGCGCTACCTGCGACCGAGGAGGAAAAGGTTGTGTTATTACTATAAATAACAGGATACTTTCTACAGGCTACTTGGGTTCAGTTTCCGGTTTACCTCACTGTTCCGAAGCCGGGCATGACATAGAAAAGAACGGAGATTCCGAATATTGCAAAAGAACTATTCACGCGGAACATAATGCTATTACCCAGGCTCTGAGTTTCGGAATACCACTTGAGGGAGCGACCATGTATTGCGAAACTTCCCCGTGTACCGCATGCCACAAAATGATAATCAGCCTAGGAATTAAAAAAATTATCACTAAGGGCTCCAAGAAAAAATAACATGATAGATTTAAAGGAACTGCAGAAGGAGGTAATAAGAAACAAGCTGGAGAAAGGATTCATTACAAACGATATCGCTACGGACATTGCTTTTGAATTTTGTCGTGCACATGAAGAGCTTTCCGAGGCGTTTAAGAAACACAATACTAATCAACCTGGGGCTGCGGAAGAGTTCGCTGACGTGGTAATTTTTATTCTTGGTATGTGTGAAATGATGGGTTTTGACCTAGAAAAAGAAGTTACTCGAAAAATCGAAATCAATAAGCACAGAAAATATAGAAAAGAAAAATCTCCCGAAGGCAAAGATGTTTTTATCAGAATAAAAACAGATGAAGATCCTTAAATAATTCTTTCGTACACCGAAAATGTGTAAGGGATAGGGTTTGCTTGGTCGGCTTCATGTTCTTCATGAGAGATCTCATTCCAGACAATCGGAATTATTTCCGGGAAGAAAGCGTCAGCATCTTTGTCTTCGGCACCTACATGAGTTATGTAAAGCTTGTCGGCTATGGGCATGGTTTGTTTATATATTTCCGCTCCGCCTATTATAAAGACTTCTTCGTTCTGGTCCGGGAATAAGTCGAGCGCTTGCGCTAGTGTATGCACGACCTCTACTCCTTCTTTTTTATAACTCACATCGCGCGTGATTACTATATTTCTGCGCTTGGGCAAAGGACGGCCTATGGACTCAAAAGTCTTGCGTCCCATTATGACGGGGTGCAGGGTGGTAATTTTTATAAAATGTTTCATGTCGGACGGCAATGACCACAGTAAGGTGTTTCCTTTCCCAAGCTCGTTATTTTTTCCGATTGCGGCTATTAGTGAAATCATAAAGCTATTTGTAGACCTTCAATAGGCGGTAGGGGATTATATTGCGCCTGCAGGTCGGCTAAAATTTCTCCGACAATGTTTTCGTCTTTCCGTTCAGCCCTTTTAAATGAATCTTTCGGCAAATGCAATTCTATGTTTTTATGTTCGTTGGTTCTGTTTATAATCTCTTTTGCTCCTTCATAATGATTATCGTAAATATGAGCGTTTGATATGGAGTGGGTATAAATTCCCGGGCGGACGCCTAGTCTATCGGCAATCATGCATTGCAAAAGGGCAAAACCAAACGTGTCAAAAGGGCAGCCGAGTATCATGTCGTTGGAACGTACGATGTTGTGCATATTCAGACGGCCGCCTATTATGTTTATCGTATAGGTATAAGGGCAAGGCACGTTTTTTTTAGGAGTGCCTCCGTGTCCGTCATCTTTCGGATCCCATGTCACTATCACTCCGTGTCTGGAGCTCGGTTCTTTTTCGAGAAGCTCAATGGCTTTTCCGAGTTGATCCCTGCCAAAGTGATGGCGCCAGCGCCAGCCATAGGCGGAGGACAGAGTTCCGTCCGCCTCCAAGAACGGATCCCACATTTTTGTAAATTTTCGGAGAAAGGTAGCATCTTTTTCTCCCTGAACAAACCAGACCTGCTCCGCGATTGGGGACTTTAAGGGTTGCTTTCTGAGAGTGAGTACGGGGAATCCCTCTTTTTCAATATCCAAAGAGAAAGTTACCCCCGGGATTGCTCTGGTTTTATGCCCCGTCCGTTCATTCAGCTCTTCCACTCCTTCCTCCATTATTCGCTTGATTATGTTTTGATAGATTGTGTCGAAACTGGTCATATAGTAGAGTATACAATATAAATTTATGGAAACAAAAAATATAAAATATCCGTATTTGCCGGTCGGAAGGACAATTTTATATGTTCCGAGGGATAATCCATACATGCTCTCCGCCCAGCAAATAGCCCTGACAGAGTCCACCGATAAAAAAGTTCCGACCGGAGCGGTGATCGTGGATAGCGGAGGAAATATTCTGGCGGCCGCCGCCAACCAATCCGTGCTTAAAAACAGTTTTCTTCTGAATACCCACAAAAGCTGGTGCATAAGAAAATTGTTTAACGTACCTTCCGGGCAGAAATATTGGATGTGCCCGGGTTGTGCCTCGCATAAAAACCACGGGGAATACCGCGCGGTGACGGCTTTGCAAAAAAAATTTCCCCGGGGCGCTCCGGGCGGCTTGGACTTATATCTTTGGGGACACTGGTGGTGCTGCAAACCTTGTTGGGATAAGATGATAGAGGCGGGGATAAAAAATGTATATTTGGAGGAGGGGACTAATAAACTTTTTGGATAAGCATGAAAAAGAAATTATATATAGGCTGCTCGCTTACTCATTTACCCGCTCATGAAAAGGAAGTTTTTTTAGAGATGATTTCGGATTTAAGGCGGGAACTCGAAAAGAATTTTGAAATTTTGGATTTTTTAGGGAAAGGTCAGGCATCAACGGCAACCCCGGAAGAAGTTTATAGTTTTGACATAAAAACCCAAGTGCTTCAGGCTGACTGCGTCCTAGCTGTCTGTGACCATCCTTCTTTGGGATTGGGTTACGAAATCGCTACTGCAGTAGAAAGAAAAGGCATTCCTGTTTTGGCTGTCGCTCACAAAAGTCGTACCGTGAGCAGGCTTATTCAGGGTGTTGACCATGAGAATTTTAACTTCTTTTATTACGAATCCGTGGAAGAAATTATTCAAAAAGCCCTAGAGATATTGACAAAATAGCCTCAACATGCTATTCTTCTTTTATCATTCTCTCTATAACATATTGGGAGTGACCCATTATGTATAAACGACAATCGGTAGCTCCGAGTAAATTCGGACGCCACCCGTCTTCCTTTAGAGGAAGACCGCGTTTCCCAAAAAAGAATAACAGCAGGTCCCGTGGCGAGCGGATAGATTTTTCACGTTTCATAAAAAAAGGCGTGTATGTTGAAGAAAAACCGTATGTTTCAACTCACACCTTCGCGGACTTTCCTTTTAACGAGCAGGTGCAGACAAACATACTAAGAGCAGGCTATATGCACCCAAGGCCAATACAAGATCAGGCAATTCCCATAGTTCTTTCTGGTAAAGATATTTTCGGCATGGCAAACACGGGAACCGGCAAGACTGCCGCATTTCTCCTGCCGCTCATAGAGAAAATCGCAAAAACCAAAGGACAAAACAAAAAGGAAACGGTTCTCATAATGGCACCTACACGCGAGCTGGCGCTTCAGATAGAGAGCGATTTTAAAAATCTGGCTTTCGGGTTGGGCATGTTTTCAGCTTCCTGCGTCGGGGGGCTTCCGATTAGTAAGCAAATCCGAGAAATTAAGATGGGTGTTTCTTTTGTCATAGGCACCCCCGGCAGGCTGCGGGATTTGATTAATCAAAAAGTTTTGGACCTGTCTACGTGCCGTTCCGTGGTTTTGGACGAAGCGGACCGGATGCTCGATATGGGTTTTCGCGACGATATGCTTTACATAATCGGCAAAACACCGAAAGAAGGCAGACAGACACTTTTCTTTTCGGCAACACTATCTCCCGATATTAAAAAATTAACCGCTCAGTATTTAATAGACCCGATTTTTATTTCAGTTGTTTCCGGAGAAACGGCAAAAAACATTGACCAGGACGTCGTAAGATACAGGGGGAAGGACGAACAGCTTGAAAAACTTCACGAGGTACTGAAAAAAGACGGCTCGGACAAAGTTCTTATTTTTCGGGAGATGAAGCACAGTGTGGATACTCTGGCCAAAGAACTTGCTCGCGCGGGGTTCAAGGTGGGCGGCATTCATGGCGACAAGAGAAGCCGTGAGCGCATCCGCATCCTGGACGACTTCAAAAAAGATAAGATAAATATTTTGATAGCTACCGACGTGGCTGCGAGAGGCCTGGACATTCCGGACGTTACCCATGTCATAAACTTTGATGTGCCTCAGACATACGATACGTACGTGCATCGCATAGGCCGTACCGGACGCAGCGGCAAAAAAGGAACAGCGCTTACCTTCGTGCCACAGTAAAAATAAAAAGCTCCCTGGCAGGGAGCTTTTTATTTCGCTTCTATTAGTCCGGCTTTGAGAAGGGTGGCATAAGTGCCGCGTTTTTTCATGGTGCGCATACCGCGGGCGGAAACTTCTATGTTTACGGATTTATTGAGCTCGGGGATAAAAAGCTTCTTTTTCTGAAGGTTCGGATACTTTCTTTTCTTGCCGGTAGGGTTGAATTTGGTTGCACGAGTTCGGTTTGAGTACCCGCCGCCTACGATTGAGCCCTTTTTTGTTATCGCACAGATTTTTTTCATCCCACTAAAAAATTTAAATAATAAACCTACTACTTTCTACAAGTCCGTTGATTTTCTAACGGGACAGGTAACGAGTTGTATGCTATCATTAAAGCTGCGATAATGCAAACAAAAACAAATTATTATGCAAGGAACTGACGCAATTTTTTATATAGCTATACTTATAATGTCTATAGTGATTCACGAGGTTTCTCACGGTTTCGTGGCGGAATATTTTGGCGATGGTACCGCGAGAAATGCCGGACGGCTGACCTTAAACCCTGTCAATCATATTGATTTATTTGGTTCCATATTTTTACCGGCCGTTCTCGTGTTTACGGGTTCTCCTTTCCTGTTCGGCTGGGCCAAACCGGTTCCTTATAATCCTGTCAACCTTAGAGACAGAAAATGGGGAACGATGTGGGTAGCCGCCGCGGGCGTACTCTCGAACTTTTTTATGGCAATTTTATTCGGGCTTGTCATTCGTTTTGCCCCGGCTTTTGGCCTGCCTCCTTTTGACCCCGTGTCCACGCACCCGTTTTATTTTATAACCATGGCAATTGTCGTCGTGAACTTGGCTCTGGGTATTTTTAACCTAGTTCCGATACCGCCCCTTGACGGCTCCAAAATACTTTTTTCTTTCCTGCCCGAGTCCATGTCTTCTCTGGTCTTCCGTTATGAGCAATATTCTCTTGTTTTGCTTCTAGTCTTTTTATTTTTCTTTGCCGGATATCTGTCGCCCATAATTGGCTTTGTTTTTAGTTTGGTAACAGGGCTGTGAGGGGGCTTGCATTCTAATCTTTTAAATAGTATATTATGCCCATAGTCCTATTGGGGCTATTTTGTTTATCTATAAAGTCTTTTTGTAAAATTGACTGAAATTTAATGCCAACAATAAACCAATTAATAAAGAAAAATCGGGTGAAAGTTCACTCTAAACATAAAACAGTCGCCCTAGCGAAGGGTTTTAACGTTCTCAAGAACCGACCAGTATATTTTCCTGCTCCTTTCAAGAGGGGTGTCTGCGTGAAAGTATCGACCACGACTCCGAAGAAACCAAACTCTGCTCTCCGAAAGATAGCCAGAGTTCGCCTAACCAACGGCATGGAAGTAACCGCTTACATTCCCGGCGAAGGGCACAATCTGCAGGAACACTCCGTGGTAATGCTTCGCGGAGGCCGCGTGAAAGACTTGATCGGAGTCCGATACCACATCGTCCGCGGAGTGCTCGACACCCAGGGAGTGGAAAAGAGGAGACAAGGACGATCTCTGTATGGAAACAAGAAACCAAGAAAAGACGGTAAAGCTAAAGCGTAAAAATTATGAGACGAAAAATAAAAAACAGGAATATAGTAGAACCCGACTTTGTTTACAACTCGGAGAAACTGGAGAAGTTTATCAACTACATCATGTGGTCCGGAAAGAAGCAGACAGCACGCAAGGTAATGTATGCCGCTTTTGATGTTATTAAAGAAAAAACCGGTAACCCGAACCCGCTTGAAGTTTTTGACTCCGCCTTGAGGAACGCCGGTCCCATGACCGAAGTCCGTTCAAAACGTATCGGAGGCGCCAACTATCAGGTTCCTATCGAGGTTCGCCCAGAGCGCAGGCTCGCGCTTGCGATGCGCTGGATTCGTGACGCTGCCCGCGGAGGCAAAGGCAAGCCCATGCATTTGAAACTTGCCGATGAACTTATTGCCGCATCCAAAAACGAAGGCGCGGCTATTAAAAAGAAAGAAGATACCCACAAGATGGCTGAAGCGAACAAGGCTTTTGCCCATTTTGCTTGGTAATTTAAAATATGGAAAGAGATTATCCTCTAGAAAAAGTTAGGAATATTGGAATTATAGCACACATAGATGCCGGCAAAACGACCACGACCGAACGCGTGCTTTTTTATACGGGTGTTTCCCATAAAATAGGCGAGGTGCATGACGGAGAAACTACTACCGACTGGATGGAACAGGAGCGCGAACGCGGAATCACTATTACTTCTGCCGCGGTTACTTGTTTCTGGACCCCGACCTACGATTTAAAAAATAAAGCTCTCAAACATCGTTTTAACATTATTGATACCCCGGGGCATATTGACTTTACCGTGGAGGTGAAGCGTTCCCTCCGAGTGCTTGACGGAGCCGTCGTCGTTTTTGACGGCGTAGCCGGAGTGGAGCCGCAGTCTGAAACAAACTGGCGCTACGCAGACGAAGCGAAAGTTCCCCGTGTTTGCTTCATAAATAAACTGGACCGAACGGGAGCTTCTTTCGAACATTCTTTTTCCACGATATTGGACCGTTTGAGTAAAAAAGCCGTACGTATGCAGATACCTATCGGCCTCGAAGAAAAACACGAAGGAGTCATAGACTTGCTTCGTATGAAAGCATATTACTTCGAAGGCGAGATGGGCAACCAGGTTGTCGAGAAAGAAATCCCGGAAGAATTAAAAGCCGATGCGCAAAAATATCACGGCGAGCTTGTTGAAAAGATAGTGGAGACGGACGACGCCATGATGACCGAATACCTGGAAGGAGTTATTCCGAATACTGACGTCTTAAAGAAAACCCTCAGAAAGGCGGTAATCGCAAATGATATTTTCCCGGTATTCGCCGGTAGCGCCTTAAAGAACAAGGGTGTTCAGCTGGTGCTCGATGCCGTAGTCGACTACTTGCCGGCTCCTACCGATATTCCTCCTATTCCCGGCATAAACCCTGACACCGATGAGCCTTTAGTCCGAAATGCTTCCGACTCCGAGCCGTTTGCCGCGCTTGCCTTCAAGGTGGCTACTGACCCGTTTGTAGGACAAATTATTTTCTTCCGCGTATACTCTGGAAGTTTGACAGCAGGAAGCTATGTTTACAATCCCCGAACCAGAAACAAGGAGCGCATCGGCCGAATTCTCAGAATGCATGCGAACGACCGGGAAGAAGTAAAACAGGTTTTCGCTGGAGAAATCGCGGCGGCAGTGGGACTTAAAGACACGATTACTTCGGACACTATCTGTGACGAAAACAATCCGATTGAGCTGAACCGCATAGTTTTCCCTGAACCCGTTATCTCTTTACGTATTGAACCAAAAACAAAAGCTGACCAGGAAAAAATGGGCATGGCTTTGAACCGCCTCGCGCAGGAAGACCCTACTTTCAAAGTTTCAACAGACCAAGAAACAGGTGAGACTATCATCGCGGGAATGGGAGAACTTCATCTTGAAATTATCGTTGACCGCATGAAGCGTGAGTTCACCGTGGAAGCAAATGTAGGTAAACCACAGGTGGCTTATCGTGAGACTATCACTGGCTCTAGTGACGCTGAAGGAAAATACATCAAGCAATCCGGTGGACGTGGTAACTACGGACACGTGAAGATAAAAGTAAAACCCATGGAAATGCTTACCAAGGAAGAGCTGGAAGACTTGCCGAAAAACACAAAACGCTCAGAAGGTTTTGAATTTGTAAACAGCATCAAGGGAGGAGTTATTCCGCAGGAATACATCGCCCCTTGCGAAAAAGGATTCAAAGAAGGTCTTGACCGCGGAATTTTAGCCGGATTCAAAATGGTAAATGTTTCTGTGGATCTTTGGGATGGTTCTTACCACGAAGTTGACTCCAACGAAATGGCATTCAAAATTGCGGCGTCTATGGCTATCCAGGATGCATGCAGGCGAGCTAACCCCGTAATCCTGGAACCTATGATGAAAGTCGAAGTCGTCACCCCGGATAAATTCATGGGAGATGTGACCGGAAATCTTTCTTCAAAACGTGGACTTATCGAAGGCATGGAAGACAGGGGAATGAACAAAGTTATGAAAGCCATAGTGCCTCTCTCCGAGATGTTCGGATACATGACCGGCCTGCGCTCAATGACAGAAGGCCGCGCCAGCTTTACCATGGAATTCTTCCGCTACGACATCGTGCCGCAGAATGTGGCGGAGACAATCATAGCTGTAAGAAAATAAAATAGAAAGACTGCCCAGCTGGGCAGTCTTTTGCAAGTAGCAATATCATACTTTCTACCAGGGCATCGGAGTAAGAAATGGCACCAATACAGGCAGGAGAGCTACAAGGATTAGCCCGATCAGGGCCATTATTTTGCCGGACTTGTTTACCTTAGGAGAGAAAAAACTAATAATAGCCAAAATAACTACCAAAAAAGGCAGAACCATTCCGAGCCCGGCAGGCAGGGAAAAATAAAGCAAACCCATTGCTCCTAATAAGCCAGCAATCAACGTAAACAATCCTAAGTTTTTCATATCATTAATAATGTTCCTTTTTTGAGAAACAGTCAATCCTGTGCTAAAGTAAAAGTATTCATGCTTCACACCCCTTTCTACGACCCGAAAAAAACATATGAAGAAAACTACACAGAAGGACCCTTTGGAGCCTTTTCGGATGGCGTCGTTTTTGGAGACAAAGACGAACCAAAGTTTGATTTTCTAGGATTTAAAATAAATTCTCCGTTTGGGATTGAAGCGGGTCCGTTAGTAAACGGTAAATTTATAAAAGCCGGACTCGATAAAGGGTTCGACATTTGTGTATACAAAACAGTGCGGAGTAGAGCCAAAAAGGTAAACCAATGGCCGAATGTTTTACCCCTCGATATTACCGGAGATTTAACTATAGAGAAAGCAAGGCAGGGAGTTGTAACTAAAAAAGATTTTTCCGAACCACTCGCCATCACAAACTCTTTCGGTAATCCTTGCTATCCTCCGGAAGTCTGGGCTCCGGACATGGCTGATGTTGTTAAATACGCGAACGAACGTAAGGGGAAAATGGTGTGGGGGATGATTGAAGGTACGCGCTGGGATGAAAATTTTACCGAAGAGGACTTTTTGAATGATTGGGTTACGGTGGCGCGCATGATGAACGAAACAAAAATCAACCTTATCGAAGCCAACTTCAGCTGCCCGAACGAAGGAGATAAAGTTAAACGTCTTTTGTGTTTCGATATATCACAATCTCGCCGCATTGCGGAGGCGGTAAAGAAAGAAATAGGAAACACACCTCTCATTATCAAAATTCCATATTTTGAAAGTGAAGATGAATTACGAAACATGGTCAAAGAACTTGGAACAATTGCGGACGGTTTTTCTGCGATAAATACCATTCCTTCGGCGGTTCGGGACGAAGAAGGAAACCAGGCTCTTCCGGGAGGAGAGTGGCGCCTGAAGTCCGGCATTTGCGGTGCGCCGATAAAATGGGCGGGGCTTGAAATGGTAAAAAGACTGAAAAAATTACGGGAAGAATTTAATTATAAATTTCAGATTATTGGAGTCGGGGGAGTAACCACGGCTGACGACTTTTTCGAATACAGGCAAGCCGGAGCTGATATAGTTATGTCTGTCACCGGCGCCATGTGGAACCCTTACCTTGCGAAGGAGATTAAGTCCCGACTCTTAGGAGTCGCGGATCCTCGACTTACGTCGGGAGAAAAAATAGGTTAGAATAAAACTATGTACGAATCCAATAAGGAGGTGGTGGAAATATTAAAAAAGACCAATGCTGTGGTTACCAATAACCATTTCGTCTATGTTTCCGGCAAGCATGCTCCGGAGTACGTCAACAAAGACTTTGTTTACCCTCATACGGCGCAAATATCTAGAATTGCCGAAATAATTGCCGAAAAATACAAAGACCAACCAATTGACGTTGTAGTTGGCCCATCAGTCGGGGGAATTATTCTTTCACAATGGACGGCGCATCACCTTTCACTATTGAAAGGCAAGGAAGTGCTAAGTGTTTTTACGGAAAAACAGCCTGACAAGAATCAAATTTTCATGAGGTACTATGGGCAGTACGTAAAAGATAAAAATGTTTTGGTTGTTGAGGATATAGTTACTACGGGAGGATCTGTAAAAAAAGTTATAAACAGCGTTCTAAAAGAGGGAGGCAAAGTTCTTGCTGCTTGCTCTATCGTAAACAAAGATCCAATAAATATAAATCCGGATTTTATGGGTGTACCATATTCTTATTTGGCAATTATTGGCATGGACGTCTGGGACGAAAAAGATTGCCCGTTGTGTAAAAAAGGCATGCCGGTAAATCTTCAACTAGGGTACGGGAATCTATTTTTAGAACAACACAAGGATTATCCGAGATGATGATAGAAAAATACAACCAAAGGGCGAAAAAGATAAATTCACTCCTGTGCGTCGGGCTGGATTCGGATTTTGAAAAAATTCCAGGCAAGTTCAAGGAATTGGAATATCCGCAATTTGAATTTAACAAATGGATTATCGGAGAGACAAACGAATACGCGGCTTCTTTTAAGTTAAACAGCGCTTTCTACGAAGCGCGCGGGGATCAAGGAATAAAAGAATTAAAAATGACCATGGACTATCTAGCCGAAAATAACCCAGACATTTTTACGATACTGGATGCCAAGCGCGCGGATATCGGGAATACGAACAACGGATATGTATCGTACGCTTTTGACTGGTTGGGTTTTGACGCCATAACTCTGCATCCGTATTTGGGAGAAGAAGCCTTGTCTCCTTTTTTAGAAAGAAGCGATAAGGGGTTAATAATTCTTTGCCGTACCTCTAATCTGGGCGCGAGCGAATTTCAAGACTTGGTGGTGGAAGGCCTGCCTGCCGGCGAGGCAGGGAAGCCAATCTGGCAGATTGTGGCGGAAAGAGTAAGCGAAGTGTGGAACAAAAATCATAATTGCATGCTGGTGGTGGGGGCGACATACCTGGAAGAGATGAAAAAAATCCGGGGTATCGCTGGCGATATGACCTTTCTGGTGCCTGGCATCGGCGCACAGGGGGGAGACCTGGAATCAGTTATAAAGGCAGGACTAAATAGCGAAGGCCTGGGGCTTATAATCCATTCCGCGCGCGGAATCATTTTTTCCGAAAGTCCGAAGGAAGAAGCCAAAAAGCTCTGTGGGGAAATTAGAAAATATAAAGTATAATTAATTTATGGCAGGTGACGCTGATTTAACAAAAAGTATAAATAATATAGGCAACATTGAAGAACGCCGCGAGGCTATAATTTTAGAATTAAAAGATAAGAAGGCAAAAATCGAAGCAATGGGACACGAGTTCAGTTTTCTTAATTTATGGACGTGGATACCGGACGAAAATGGCGTTACCCCTATGCATGTTATGCTCAATGATAAAATATTGGACAGAATGGCAATGGCAAGTGTAATTACCGAGCGTGGCGAAAGTATATTGTCTACAAAAACCACTCGCAGGGCTTTTATTGCTTTTCTCAGTGAAATTATGAACAAGTTATCACAAGAGGACAAGCTGGATGCAAAAGAAATAGTTAGCCTTGTGCAGGAGCTTAATGCAAGGAACAAGAAAAAAGATACGGGAGAGAGAGACGACGTCACTTCTATTCAAAAAAGAATAACCGAGCTTCTGGAGCCAATTTATATAGAAATGAGGTTACTTGGGTTTTCGGACTACGACATGGTAAAATAGAGATAACTCCGTAATTTGACAACGGTTTTAAATCTGCTATTATCTAAATAACTGCACTTTTTGCAGTTTTTCTATTGCTTTTTGCATGGAAATTATTAGTTTAATATATCGTTAGTAATTAAGCCTTAGCGACTGGTTCTCGTACGTTAAGTTTTAATTAGTAACCCAAAGTAAACATATGGCAGAAGAATTTAAGAGAGATAAGCCGCACATCAATGTCGGCACCATCGGTCACGTCGATCACGGAAAGACCACTTTAACCGCGGCAATTTTGCACGTGTTAAACATGGCCGGAAAGACGGTTCGCCTTCGCGGAGTTGATCAGATTGACAACGCTCCGGAAGAAAAAGCCCGAGGAATCACCATTAACATCTCCCACAACGAGTACGCGACCGACGCCCGCCACTACGCGCACATCGACGCTCCCGGCCACGCTGACTACATCAAGAACATGATCACCGGCGCCGCTCAAATGGACGGGGCCATCTTGGTAGTTGCGGCTACCGACGGAGCCATGCCCCAGACTCGCGAACACGTGCTTTTGGCCAAGCAAGTCGGCGTGCCTCGTATCATTGTTTTCCTTAACAAATGCGACATGGTTGACGACAAAGACATGATTGATTTAGTTGAGGAAGAAATCAGAGAACTTCTGACCAAGCAGGGATTTGACGGAGCCGGCGCTCCGGTCATCCGAGGCTCCGGGCTGAAGGCTCTTGAGGCAAAGTCGCTTGACGACGAATGGGCAAAGAAAGTATTGGAACTTACCAATGCCCTTGATACTTATATTCCGGTGCCAGAGCGAGACATTGCCAAGCCTTTCCTCATGCCTGTTGAAGACATATTCTCCATTGAAGGCCGCGGCACAGTGGTAACGGGCAAGATTGAACGAGGGTTGGTAAAGGTAGGAGAAGAAATAGAAGTGGTCGGCATCAAGCCAACCCAGAAGACCACGGTTACCGGCATTGAAATGTTCAACAAGAACCTCCAGGAAGGTATGGCCGGAGACAACGCGGGCGTGCTTCTGCGAGGTCTAAAGAAGGAAGATATCACTCGCGGGCAGGTTCTGGCCAAGCCCGGGACGGTTACTCCCCACGACAGCTTTACCGCCGAGATTTACGTTTTGAAAAAGGAGGAAGGCGGCAGGCATACTCCGTTCTTCAAAGGGTACAAGCCGCAATTCTACATCCGAACTACGGACGTTACCGGAGAAGTGACTCTTGCTGAAGGCGCGGAGATGGTAATGCCTGGAGATACTGTGAAGATCA
>DATDXF010000032.1:0-5165 GCA_036517215.1 Minisyncoccota bacterium
TTGTAATATTATAAGTATATTACTAAACAACTTTTTATAAAAATAAGAGAGAGGGGATAACTTAGTGCGCCCGGTTGGGATCGAACCAACGACCTTATCCTTAAAAGGGATCTGCTCTACCGACTGAGCTACGGGCGCGTAACCTGATACTATAAGAAACAGGGTTAAAAATCAAGAATTAGAGCTATTGTTTTTTTAACCACTCAATCATTTTTTTGTATGTGGCGGAGCCTGTTTCGCCGTCAGCTGTAACTCCCACGGCTTTTTGGAAGTTCATTATGTCCGTTTTAAGCCCGGGTCCGTAATCGTTGTCCACTTTTTTTGATGTTTTGTTATAGATATTCAAAAATGTCTGAATGGTTCCAACCCGGGTACCCCTTGAGCCCACTTTCATAAATATGTTACCATCAACAAGTTTTTGCAGTTCGTTTATAAGGCTTTGATACTTCGAAGTTTGAGTTGGCGCAGGTTTTTCCGCCGGCACGACTCCCGCGGGTTCTATTGGAGCAGGCTTATCCGCCTCCTCTCTCGACTTTAGTAGTGCGAGCTCGCTTTTTAGTTCGGACACCTCTTTTTGCAGTTCTTCGTTCGATGTTTCAGCGGCTTTCAATTTTTGCTTATAAAGAGATACGTCTCCCGGCTCTACGGTAACCACAGCCCAGTAGCCGACAATTCCGACAACGGCAAAAGCAATCACAGTTAACGATATGGCTTTAAAATTTTCCATCATGATATATTGTAATATTAATGACGGATCTTTGCAAAATTTCGCGCCTGTGGCGGATGCGTTAGCAAGGCGCAAGTGCTAAGATAAAAATACTGCGATGAAAGACAATATTTTCAAATTAAACAACATATTCATGCCTGCCGGAGACCAGCCTGCGGCTATTTCTGCATTAGTGCAAGGCCTTCAAAAGGATATGAAAAAACAGACCCTGCTCGGAGCCACCGGAACAGGCAAGACTTTCACCATGGCGAATGTTATAAGGGAATACAATAAACCGACTCTGGTTATCGCGCACAATAAAACGCTGGCCGCTCAGCTGGCGCAGGAATTTAGGCAGTTTTTCCCGGATTCGGCCGTGCATTATTTTGTTTCATATTACGACTACTACCAACCTGAAGCGTATATGCCTGCGTCCGACACTTACATTGAAAAGGATGCTTCTATAAACAAAGAAATAGACATGTTGCGCCACGCGTCCACCCAGGCACTGCTCACGCGGAAGGACGTCATTATTGTAGCCTCGGTTTCCTGTATTTACGGGTTGGGCAGTCCCGAGGAGTATGAAAAGGTAAATTTGAAACTTGAACTCGGCGCCAGGCTGGACCGGATGACTTTAATGCGGAAGCTGGTAGAGATACATTTTGAGCGCACCAATGCGGATTTAAGTCCGGGACAATTTCGTTCTATCGGCTCGCGCGTTGAGTTCATGCCTGTTTCGGAAACTGTCATGTATCAGATTGAATTTGAAAAAGGCGGAATATCACAAATAACAAAAATCGATCCTGTCTCCGCGCGCGTAATCGGTGAGGAGAAAAACATATTTATTTTCCCAGCCAAACATTTCATCACAGAAGACGAGAAAAAAAAGAAGGCGCTCGTGGCTATAAAAAAAGAACTGGAGGGGCAACTGAAAAAATTCGAAAAAGAAGGAAAACTTTTGGAGGCGGAAAGAATAAAGAGAAGAACAAATTACGACCTGGCCATGATAAAGGAAATCGGATACTGTAACGGCATTGAAAATTATTCCAGGCACTTGTCCGGAAAAAGAGAAGGGGAGCCGCCGGAAACCTTGTTGTCTTACTTTCCTCACAAACAAAACGCGGAAGCGGATTTTTTGACTATTATAGACGAGTCGCATGTTACGCTTCCGCAGCTCAATGGCATGTACGCCGGCGATGCTTCCCGCAAAAATACCCTTGTGGAATACGGATTCCGCCTGCCTTCAGCAAAGGACAATAGACCGCTCAAATATAAAGAGTTCAGCGAAAGGATAGGTTCGGTTATATATACCAGCGCGACTCCGGGGGAGACGGAACGCGAAGACAGTGAGCAAATAGTGGAACAAATAATCCGCCCCACCGGGCTGGTGGACCCGGAAACAATTGTCCGGCCAGTAAGCGAAAAAGAAAAATATAAAGGTCAAATATCCGATTTCATAAGTGAAACCGAAAAGACCATAGGGAGAGGCTTCAGGGTTCTGGCGACTACCCTTACCAAAAAAATGGCCGAAGACCTTTCCATATATCTGAAAGACCTGCCTGCGCAGGCAGGTAAAAAAATAAAAGCGGAATATCTACACAGCGACATAAAAACCATGGACAGGATAAAAATCCTCACCCAATTCAGGAAAGGAGAATTTGACGTTCTAGTCGGGGTGAATCTGCTTCGCGAAGGCCTTGATTTGCCGGAAGTCGCCCTTATTGGAATTCTAGATGCCGACAAGGCGGGATTTTTACGCTCCGAAACCTCTCTCATCCAAACCATCGGACGCGCGGCTCGCAACAGTGAAGGAAAAGTTATTTTATACGCGGATGTTATGACTGATGCGATGGACTACGCGCTCAAGGAAACGAAACGCCGTCGAGATATTCAGCTTGCTTACAATAAAAAGCACGGCATTACTCCGAAGACAATCATAAAAAATATAAAAGATATCACCGAAGAACTGGAAAGCGAACACGGCAAAGCAGTCAACGCAGAATTGAATTTGGACTTAGAAGTTTTTAAAAGAGCTTATTCTAAAGAGTTTAAGAAAGAGCAAAAATCCAGAAAGAAAATTCCAAATGGAACCTTAGGGCAGTCTTACCTGTCCGATGAAGAAATAGGGGACTTAATATACGAAAAAATAATAAAAATGAAAGAAAAAGAAATGAACAAGGCAGTCAAAGAGCTCGACTTCGAAACTGCGGCTATCTTAAGGGATGAAATAACGGTTCTTAAAGTTCGAACAGAAAAAAAAGACAAATAAGACTTTTTTGTATTTTCTGCTATACTATTACGGCAGTATAATATTGATGTACACCCCCTACGAACAAAGCGGGGTGCGGTTGTGTTATACGGGTAAAAATTTATGAAATTAGATAAAAATATTGACCCCGAACGAAAGCAAGCTTCATACGGGGCAGGTAAAATAAGGGTTAAAGGGGCCAGAACCCATAACCTGAAGAACATAAGTGTGGAAATGCCTCGCAATAAAATGGTGGTTATTACCGGGGTTTCCGGGAGCGGAAAATCTTCTCTTGCTTTTGATACCATATTCGCTGAAGGGCAGAGACGCTACGTGGAATCCCTGTCTTCCTACGCTCGCCAGTTCTTAAACCAGATGCCAAAGCCGGACGTGGATGAAATCACCGGGCTTTCCCCCGCAATTTCTATTGACCAGAAGTCCCGTTCCAATAATCCGAGGTCAACGGTTGCCACGATTACCGAAATATACGATTATCTTCGCGTAATGTACGCCCGCATCGGACATCCCCATTGTCCGCAGTGTGGAGAAGAAATTAAAAAACTTTCCAATGAAGAAATTTTAAATTTTGTTTTGGAAAAAGTGGGGGAGTTCGGGAAAAAGAATTTTTCCGGATTACTCCAGCCTTCGGCCGGAACCTTCCCCGTTCAAAATTCTTCTTCCCGAACAACTAAAAAGAAAACAAGAAAAGTAATGGGAGTGGAATGGGACGAAACGGAAATTTCTATTTTTTCTCCGATAGTGAGGGGACGCAAAGGCGAATATTACCAGCTTTTGTACGACTTACTTGGCAAGGGATTCGCGGAAATACGCCTGGACGGGGTTATGAAAAAATTAAGGGAACAAATTACTCTTTCAAAAAATAAAGCGCACAACATTGACGTTCTCGTTGACCATTTTGCCGTGCACGAATTTAAGGACAACAAAGAAGGGAGCCGAATGCGCCTGGCCGAAGCCATAGAGAGAGCCTTGATAGAGTCTGACAGCCTGGTTGTCATAAAGATAGGCGATGACGAGTTTATTATGTCCGCGAAATTTGCCTGCAAGAACGACGGGTTTTCGTTCCCTGAAGTGGAGCCGAGATTGTTTTCCTTCAACTCTCCGTATGGAGCATGCCCCGCATGCAACGGGTTGGGGTCAAAATATTTTATGGGCGACGAACCATGTGACTCGTGTAAAGGCGCGCGGCTTCGCCCGGAAGCGTTAAACGTTTTTTTGACCGACAAAAATAAAAAAGTAAATATTCTGGAACTCGCCTCGCTTTCAATAAAGGACGCGCATGACTTCTTTAAAAATCTGAAACTTTCGGATCAAGAAAAGGAAATATCCGTGCCTGTAGTCCGGGAGATTGAAGCCCGGCTGCAATTTATGCTGGATGTCGGGCTTGATTATCTACAGCTCTCGCGCAAGGCCAACACTCTCTCCGGAGGGGAAGCGCAACGCATACGCCTGGCTTCCCAGCTCGGCTCCCGCCTGGTAGGGGCGCTTTACGTGCTCGATGAGCCGACCATAGGTCTGCACCAGCGGGACAACGACAGGCTTATAAAAACACTGCAAAACCTGAGGGATTTGGGGAATACGATCCTTATAGTAGAACACGACGAAGACACAATATATGCGTCTGACTATATAGTAGATATCGGACCAAAAGCCGGAGTACATGGAGGAGAGGTTATTGTCTCCGGATTTCTGGAGGATTTACTGACTGCCAAAAAAAATACAAGCAACTCCCTCACTCTGTCCTACTTAAGAGAGGAAACAAGGATACCTATTCCGGAAAAACGTCGTTCGGCGAAAGGAGTTTTGCGCATTGCCGGCGGAAAAGTTTTTAATATCAAAAACATGAACGTGGAAGTTCCGCTCGGCGTGATGACTTCGATTACGGGAGTATCCGGATCCGGGAAAAGTTCTTTCATGTACGAGATTTTATATAAAAACCTGCAGGCCAGGTACGAGCGCAAGTACCGGACAGCGAAAATCTTCAATGCCAGCTCTTTTTCCGGCACCGAGTACCTTTCCCGGGCAATTTTAATTGACCAGTCTCCGATTGGCCGGACGCCTCGCTCGAATATTGCCACTTACACCGGGGCTTTTACCCACATGCGTGATTTGTTTGCCACTACCGAAGAAGCCAGGCTGCGGGGCTGGAAAGCTAACCGGTTTTCTTTTAACGTCAAAGGCGGCCGCTGTGAA